>JAMDCL010000052.1 GCA_023489065.1 Deltaproteobacteria bacterium
GGCATTCTTTTTTAACCTCTTTATAAACGCATCTCCAACCGTTAGTATATCGCCGGCTCCCTGGGTTATGACCATGTCGCCCGGAACAACGATTTTTTCCAGCGCATCCACAATCTTGTCTTTATCCGGTATGTACCGGACGTCCTTGTACCCCATATCCTTCATAGCGCTGTAGAGCTTATAAGCGTCCACGCCGTCTATAGGTTCTTCTCCCGCGGGATATATGTCCGTGATTATGAGGACATCGGCCTGATAAAATGCCGTAAGAAAATCGTTAAACAACAGCATGGTCCTCGTGTACCGGTGCGGCTGAAAAACGACAATGAGTCTGCGATTCCAGCCGTTTTTCGCACCCGCAAGCGTGGCCTTTATCTCTTTCGGATGATGACCGTAATCGTCCACGACGATGATATCGTTGATGTTCGCTTTTATCTGGAACCGTCTCTCCACGCCATTGAATTTTTCTATCCCTTCCCGTATCTTTCCGGGTTCGAGTTCAAGCTCAACACCGGCTGCAATACCCGCAAGCGCGTTGTACACGTTGTGTATGCCCGGCATGTGGATGGTGAATGAGCCGAAAGGTTTGCCCCGCACGATAACGGAGAAATCGCACGCTCCGCCTCTCTGCACCACATTGTATCCCTGAACGTCTGCCTGTGCGGACAATCCGTACGTCATCCTTCTCACCTTGAGTCTCGGCATGATGGATGCGACATTTTCTTCATCGAGACATAAGATCGCAAGGCCGTAGAAAGGCACCTTGTTGATAAATTCCACGTACGCATCCTTCTCCTTCTCAAACGTCTTGTAGTAATCCAGGTGTTCTGGGTCTATGTTCGTTACAATCGCTATGGTCGGGGTAAGCTTCAGGAAACTGCCGTCGCTTTCATCGGCCTCGGCGACAAGGTACTCGCTCTGGCCGAGTTTGGCATTGGAACCGAATATGTTGACCTTACCGCCGACGATGCTGGTAGGATCGAGCCCGCCCTCCGCTAGCACCAGGGAAACGAGGGAGGTCGTCGTGGTCTTTCCATGACTCCCTGCTATCGCAACGGCATACTTGACCCGCATAAGCTCGGCAAGCATCTCTGCTCTCGGTATGGCGGGTATGTTGTGTTCACGTGCGTAGACGAGTTCGGGGTTGTCGTCTTTTACCGCTGAAGAGAACACAACGACGTGTGCGTCCTTTGCGTTCACTGCCTTATGACCGATCATAATGGCCGCACCGAGGGTCTGGAGCCTCTCCGTTACCTTGGATGATTTAAGGTCGGAACCGCTTACCTCGTATCCTATATTCAGGAGCAGCTCGGCAATCCCGCTCATGCCGGCCCCGCCGATACCCACAAAATGTATGTGCCTTATTCTTTTGTGCATGTTTTTGCCTTTCCTGCCAGCGTTATCATTGCATCCACGATGTCTGACGCTGCACTTGGTTTTGCCCATTTCATCATCGCTGCGGACATGTCTTTCATCCTGCCTTCGTCGGAGATCAGGCCGTGGATGTGCTTTATGAGGAGTCCCGGTTCCGTAGTTGCGGCAGGTATCGTAACAGCGCCGCCATGAAAAGAAACTTCTCCCGCATTGAGCGTCTGGTGATCCGAGGCAGCGGACGGGTACGGTATGAGGATGGACGGTATCCCATAAGCTGCAAGCTCGAACAGGGTGGATGCGCCTGCCCGAGATACCGCAATATCCGCCTGCCCGAATACCGATGCCATATCGTCTATAAAATCAAACACATCCGCCTTGAATCCAAACCGGTCGTATGCGCTCTTGACAGAGCCGCGGTCCGCTGTTCCTGTCTGGTGTATGAACCTGACCCTGTCCTTTATATCCCTGAGACCGTCAAGCCCCTGCACCAGCATCTCGTTTATCTGGTGTGCTCCCTGGCTCCCGCCGAGTATGAGGATGGTTTTTACCGCTGCAGCATGCGGCTTTCGCTCTTGCATTGCGTACCGGACCGGAAGGCCCGTCAACCGTGTTTTGCCGGCAGGCAGGTACTTTTGGGATGTTTCGAAGGATATAAATATCTCTTTCACGAACCTTGAAAGGACCTTGTTCGCAAGTCCGGGGACGGAGTTCTGTTCATGGATAGCGGCAGGGATACGCATCAGGATTGCCGTCATGACGATCGGAAACGATGCATACCCTCCCACGCCGAGTACCGCATCCGGCATGAAGTCCCGAATTATTCTTTTTGATTCTACCATAGATTCGAGCAGGAGGAATAAAGACGACAGTTTTTCCCCGGCTGTTTTGTTCTTGAAGCCCTTAACGCTCAGGAGCCTCCGGTTACCCGGAGGAAGCGTCCATTTCCTGCTTTCTATGCCAGAATCCGATCCTACATACATATAGACAACACCTTCTTTTCTCTTTATGATCTCATTCATAACTGCCTGCGCGGGGAAAAAGTGTCCACCGCTACCCCCACCTGCTATTATCAGCCTCATCGCTTCCATCGTTCACCCTTCTTGATAAATTCAATATTATGCCAACCGAGATAAGCTCTGCCGTCAATGAACTGCCGCCATAGCTTATAAACGGCATGGTAAGCCCCTTTGTCGGCAGCAACCCCAGCGTAACCGCTATGTTTATAATTACCTGGAGGGCAATAAATAAGGTCAATCCATAGACCGTTGCCTTCGTAAAGGTGCTCTCGGATCGTGCCGCTATTGAAAAAGCCCGGGTGATCAGAAAGATGAATACCCCGATCACCGCCGCTACACCGATAAACCCGAGCTCTTCCGCGATAACCGAAAAGATAAAGTCCGTATGTGCCTCGGGCAGATAAAACAACTTTTCAAAGCTGTTCCCGATCCCGACGCCCGTTATTCCGCCTGCTCCGTAAGCAAGGGTGGACTGCACAATCTGGAAACCGCCCGTTTGCGCATGCTGCCAGGGATCAAGGAATGCCTTCACGCGGTTCAGCCTGTATGTGGAATGCATCACGAGTAATACGGCAACGGGTATGACGGGAATAATGACCAGAGCCAGAGACGCAACGCTCGCACCCGTCAGAAAGAGGATCGAGAACACCACGGTCGTTATAATGACCGCGCTTCCGAAATCGGGTTCCTTCAGGATCAGCACCAGGACGACGGCCGTGTAGATCAACGGCAGTACAACAGGCGGTGCATTGTTGAGTCTCTGACCTTTTTCTTCGAGCACATGGGCTATAAGTACTATCAATACGGGCTTTGCGAATTCCGACGGCTGGAGCGTAAATGCCCCGAGCCGCAGCCACCGGTGTGAACCGCTGACGACAACACCGATATGCGGTACAAAAACAAGGACGAGCAATAAAATGATAAACCCGTACAAGAGGTTCGCATATTTTCTCAGCAAATCGATGTTTATGACAGCGGCAAAACTTCCCGCCAGCAGCCCCAGGACGAGATACACAAGCTGGCGCTCCACAAAATAGTACTTTGTGCCGTACGCCTTCAGTGCATAGATCGAACTTGCACTGAAAACCATGATCACGCCGAAAAGGCACAGCGCCAGGGTTGCAAGTATGATGCCGCGGTCATAGTCCCTCATGCAAAGCCTCCCCGTTTATTTTCATAACCGCGGATGTAAACATGTCGCCCCTTTGTTTGTAATCGAGGAACATATCAAAGCTCGAACAAGCCGGGGACAGGAGTACACTATCACCGCGCCGTGCATCGTGGACCGCTGCAGCAACAGCGGATTCCATCGAATCAACCGGCGCTATTCTTACAAGGTCATGAAATGCCTTTGAGATCCGTTCTTTCGCTTCACCCATGACGATGAGCAGCTTCACCTTTTCCCTGATGAGCCCCGACAAAGGACTGTAATCGCCTTCCTTGTCCCTTCCTCCCATGATAAGGATCACCGGGGCAGACATGGTTTTCAGTGCAGCAACCACTGCATCGACGTTCGTGGCCTTTGAATCGTCATAGTATTTTATACCCCGGATATCCGCCACGAGCTGAATCCTGTGAGGGAGACCTTTGAAGCCGTTTATCGTTTCCTGGATAACGGTGTCCGGCACATCGAGCAGTTTTGACGCGATAATGCATGCCATCACATTCTGGACATTGTGCATGCCTGTCAAAACCGGGTTATTCAGGGTAAAGGCAGTTTTATATCCGGACCCGTCAATAAAGAGTATCTCCCCGTTTTTATAATAAGCACCCCTTCTCGTCCTCTTGCTCGTGGTGAAACAGTATGGTCTTGATTTGATCGTTCTCTTCCCTTTTACCGTGTATTTGTCTTCCGCATTGATGACCGCATAATCGTCTATGGACTGGTTCATGAATATCCTGAGTTTCGCCTTTGCGTAATCGTTTATGTCTTTATACCGGTCGAGATGATCGTCCGTGATGTTGAGCAATCCCGCTATCCATGGTCTGAAGCTGACGATACCCTCGAGCTGGTAGCTTGACAGCTCGAGAAGGTACAATCCGTATTCGCTGTCATGCTCAACGAGCTGAATAAACGGTGTGCCGATATTCCCCCCGACTCCGGCCTTTTTGCCTGCATCGTTCAGTATCTGGCCGAGCAGGGTGACCGTGGTGGTTTTCCCATTGGTCCCGGTAATGCCGATGATTTTTTTCTTCGTAAATCTGGACGCAAACTCGATCTCGCTTATCACATCCGCACCTTTTTGCCGGGCCGTTTGAATGCCTTTCAATGCCATTGGCACACCCGGGCTGACAATAACAAGCTCTTCGTTGTCCAGTGCATTACCGTCCCAGCCGCCGACCATGGTTATCGCGGATTTCATACCATCGAGACCGTTGATCTCCGAACCTGGCTTCCGGTCATAGCAGGTAACCCGGGCACCTCTCTTCAGGATAAAGCCGGTAACGGCAAGACCCGTGCCGCCCATGCCGATAACCGCTGTTTTTTTGCCCCGTAATTCCATCATCACCTCAACTTGAGCGTTGCCAGGCCGAGGAGTGCGAGCAGAATGGATATGATCCAGA
>JAMDCL010000124.1 GCA_023489065.1 Deltaproteobacteria bacterium
CTTTGATATGCTTATATTATTGAAAACAATTAAAACCTTGTTTATAAATCCATAGATTAAGGAGAGATCATGAACAAAATATCATTCGGTACGGAAGGTTACAGAGGAATCATAGGGTATGATTTTAATTTTGAAACGGTTGAGCGGATTGCAAAGGCCATATCAGGGTATATACGCGAGAACAAAGGTAAAAAACTGCTCATCGGATACGATACGCGGTTTCTATCGAAAGAATTTGCCCAGCATGCTGCCAACACAGCAGCAAAGCAGGGGCTCGAGGTGCTGCTCTCCGAGAGCTTCTGTCCGTCCCCGGTGCTGTCGAATGCGACAAAGGGCCTTCATTTTAACGGCGGGATCATGATCACCGCGAGCCACAATCCGCCAAAATACAACGGGATTAAGTTTAAATCACACTACGGCGGCGCTGTTCCGACCGAGGTAACAAACCGGCTTTCGGAGCTTGTCTCCAAAACACCCGGAGAAGATACACGGCCGGATGAGTACAACGAAACGATAGATATCAAGTATATCTACCGGCAGGATATAGAACGGTTTATCGACAGGAAGCTTCACGGCAAAAAGAGACTGAAAATAGTCATCGATCCCATGTACGGCTCGGGCCAGGGACTTTTATCGCACATCTTCGAAGACCTCGGACACGAGGTCATAGAGATCCGGAATACCGTCAACCCGTATTTCGGAGGCACAAACCCGGAACCCATCGGTGAAAACCTCGCACCCCTCAAAGAGGCTGTCCGGAAAAATAAAGCCGACATCGGCATTGCACTCGACGGTGATGCCGACAGAATAGCGCTGGTAAACGAGGACGCCGAGTACATAGACGCACACAGGGTCTTCGGACTGCTGATCATGTACCTCGTCGAGGAGATGGGCATGAACGGCGAGGTGGCAAAAACGGTTTCAAGTACCGAAATGATCAACAAGCTGTGTGCGCATTACAATCTTAAACTGCACACGACGAAGATCGGCTTCAAGTATATCTGCGAACTCATGCAGCAGGGCAATGTTATGATCGGCGGCGAGGAAAGCGGCGGCATAGGCATCGCAGCCCATATCCCGGAACGGGACGGACTGCTTGCCGGCATCCTGATAACTCAGATGATGCTGAAAAGGAAAAAATCCTTACAGGAACTGATAGAGGCCATGTATGCTGTCACCGGCAGGTACTATTACCGGAGAAAAGACTTGCATGTGGGCAACCCGGGAACGGTATACGATACTATCATGCGCAACAAGGACAGGCTGATGGTTAACTTCGGCAATTACGAGATCGACGACAGGGACGGCTACAAGTTCATATTTAAAAACGGGGGGTTTCTGATGGCACGGGCTTCAGGAACAGAACCCGTGGTAAGGATTTATGCAGAACTCACGGAAAAGGATAAGGCGGAATCACTCGTCGATGAATTCATAAAACGGCTGACCGCTCTTACAGGAGGAACTCTATGAAGAGTATGACCGGCTATGGTATTGCCACAGGTGTCGTGGAAGGCTTTGGGCTTTCGTGCGAGTTGAAAACACTCAACGGGCGGTACCTCGATGTGAACGTACGGCTGCCGAGGGAGCTTTCCGTTTTCGAGGTGCCCCTGATCCGGGCATTGAAGGGCAAGTTCTCACGGGGAAGTATATTCCTTAATGTAACGATCAAAAACTACGAGTACAAGCAGCGGTGGCCCTTTACCATCGACAGTAAAAAGGCAGGCCTTTATATAGAGCTCCTCAAAACGATAAAAAAAGCCCTGCGTCTCAGGGGCCGCATAACCGTGGATGTGTTTACCCATTCGCCGGAGTTTTTCCTGAAGGACGACAAGCCCGTATCAGACAGTGCCGTCAACGACATGATCAACATCGTGGAAGAGGCCGCAAAAAAAGCCGTGCTTATGCGTGATACGGAAGGCGAGGAGATCAGAAAAGAGCTTCAATCCCTCATTGAGGGTATCAACGCGGCCGTGAAAAACATAGAGGGCAGGATTCCCGGTATAATCGAACAGTACCGGCAAAAAACTATCGAGCGTATCAAGGATGTCAAACAATCGTCCGATGCCGCAATATCACCGGAGGTCATCATAGGGAACTATATCGACAAGATAGATGTGCACGAAGAAATAAAACGCATCCAATCTCACCTCAAGGCCTTCGTACAGCTCCTCGATGCCCGGGGAACTGTCGGTAAAAAGCTGGAATTTTTCACACAGGAGTTCATACGGGAGCTGAACACCATAGGATCCAAGGCAGGGGAAGCGGACATAACCACCGGTGTCATCGATGCCAAAAATATCGTCGAGAGGATAAAGGAACTTGCTCAGAACGTGGAGTGAAAAGCTGTAAATGGATAAGAAAGGATTGATCATTATCATATCCGGTCCTTCGGGCGCCGGCAAGACGACCATCATCCACCGGCTCGTCAACGAGGTGCCGCTGCTCAAACAATGTATTACGTACACAACACGGGCAAAGAGGCCCGAAGAGCGGGACGGCGTGGATCATTTCTTTGTCGATGAGCCGGCATTCACACGGCTCATCGAGGATAACCAGCTTGCAGAATGGGCTGAAATAAACGGGTACCGGTATGGAACGCCGAAGGCCGGGATCAATGCAATCACACAAACAGGCAACCATGCGGTCATCGATATCGATATAAAAGGTGCCGCATCGATCAAATCCCTTTATCCGGAAGCCGTGTCCATATTCATCAAACCGCCGTCGCTCGATACGCTCAAGGAAAGGTTAGAGGCACGGGGTGAAAAAGACCGGCTCGTCCTGCGGTTGGAACGGGTGGCACGGGAGATGAAGCAAGCGCAGCGGTATGATTATATCGTAATCAACGACACGCTGGACAGGGTCATAGCCTCTATAGAAGAAATCATAGACAAGGCAAAATCCTCTTAACCTGAAAAATGCAATAAGGAGGTTTAATTATTCGCTCAATCCCGCGATCCTCCTGATATCTCTACGTTTCCTTATAGAAACGAGATTTTAGTCCTCTGTATGTTTATATGCAATTACCCCGTATGGTTTCCTCATCGGATTTTCGAAGAATACCTTTGTCTGACGCGGGCTTATCGCTCATTGCATAAACCTCCTTATTTTACAATCGCCTTTTTCGGGTTAACCTGAAACGGCCTCTGCCGGGTTTAAAAATGCAGCATCCTTTTATATTGATTCAATATGTCCACAAAGAGCGGTGAGATCCATGCCAGTACCGGGGTCACGATGACGGCACTGAGTAGGCTGTACAGTATCATGCGCTTCCTGTCGGCGCCGAGCGCCTGAAACACGAGCACAACCGCAAACGTACCAAGGATAAAAGGTCCCAACACCACAGAATAGAGAAGCCCTTTCCCCTGTATAAACTGCGTTACTTTGTGGCCGCGTTTCCTGTCTATATACTTTCTAATCCACGGAATATGACCGAACCGGTCTACAAACAGAACCAGCGCGACTGCAAGGATGAAGTTGGTCACACCGGACACAAGAGATACGAGAACTATGGGCAGGCCGAACTCTATGCCGAGCGGGATCGCCACGCCCCTGCCGGTGAGAGGGTTCAACGTGGTAAGAACAACCGCAAGCCATTTATCAAAGGGTGTCATACGCCGTTCTGCCGGTGCTAAACCGCATTCCTTTGTATGCCGCCGATCCTTTTGAGCAGGAGTTCCGCGAGCCCAAACACCTCGTCGGGCTGTACAGCATCAAGGCACTTCAATTCGTGTTTGCAATTACGCGGCACACACTTGCCGCATCCGGCGTCTTTTTTAATCCAAATATGAAAAGGGCTGCCGGGCGGTTCCCAGCTTACGGGATCGCTCGGACCATGGATGGTAATGGTTGGTGTTTGCATTGCAATGGCAATATGCTTTACGCCGTTGTCGTTGCCGATATGCATATCCGAATGCCGGATTATAGCTGCAAGTTCCTTGATAGACCCGGTTTGCGGCGACAGAAACGGCTTATGTTTCATCATGTACATGACCTGCTGAACATACGTCTTCTCTCCCGGCCCCCATAGCAGGAGCAGCGATGCCCCGAGCTTGCCGATGAGCATATCGCCGAGTCTTGCAAACCTTTCCGGCGCCCACTGCTTATACGCCCTTCTGCTGACAACGGACATTGTTATCAGCGGTGCGGGCTCTTTCTTTATGCCGGACAGGAATTCCATGGCAAACCTGTCTGCCGACTCCGGTAAAAAAAGGTCCAGTCCATACCCGTCTCCCTGAATGCCGAGGGCTTTCAACAGGTCATATTTGAAATCGACGCTGTATTTCGGTTTTGGGTCCCTCGTTACCACGGTATTGTACGCATATTTGCGGAACCTGAGATCATAGCCAATCCTCTGCCGTGCGTCAGAAAACCACGTTATGAATGCGGTCCTCGGGTTGCAGAGATAATCCAGCACGACGTCAAACCTTCTCTTTTTGATGTTCAGCAAAAATCTTGTGTACTCGCCAACCTGCATCGATTTATCGAGCAGGATGATTTCGTCAAGATAGGGATTATAGGTAAAGACATGGATGTTCGGCGGGGTCGTCAGGAATACAATGTATGCGTCGGGCCTTGCCTTTCTTATGCTCCTTATGACCGGGGTCGTCAGCAGATTATCCCCAATCTGACCTGTATGTATGATTAAAAATCCGGAGTGTTCTTTTATAGTTTCCATTTCCGTACCGTACCTTCTCTATCCCTTCCTGCTCATGACTCCCATGTAAAAAAGCTCCGTCGATTCCGCAAAATTGTTTATGGAAAATTTCTGCTCTGCGAGTCCGCGGGCACGGTAACCAAAAATCTCCCGCAGTTCA
>JAMDCL010000058.1 GCA_023489065.1 Deltaproteobacteria bacterium
TGTCTGACCGTCTCAAGTTCCTGCATCTATCTTCGTGCGAAGTTCTGCTTCCAGGTCCTCTGATTCTTTGTTCAGCAACCTGGCTTCTTCAATTGCCTTCACCGTTTTCGAGTTTCTCTTTTCGTATACTCTTGAAAAAGGTTTAAAAAACACCTGGTTGAGTAAAAACCATATTATCCAGAATACAACCGCCTGTATCAATACCTGTGAATAGATTATATGCATATATTTTTTCTTTTTTTATTTCTTCTTTTGATTCGTGTTACAGAATAGGCAGGATCTTGTCAAGATTTTTCACAAACACTGTTTTTTCTGTATACATTATACAATATAATCAATGCCCGCATGAGCCGCACGAACCGGATGAACAGGATGAGCAGGACGAGCCGCCGTGGGAATGTTCTGACGGCGAATAAGAAGAAATATCGGGTGTCGAGTCACCCATTGCAAATGTCGTTACAATCTGGTGTGTATCCCCGGAGTTACATCCGGGGCACTGCGGTTTTAACCCTTTTTCTTTTTCCGCAAGTGATGCCCTTACCTCAAATATGGTATTGCACGCCTTACACTGAAATTCGTAGATCATTTTTTTATTCTCCTCATGTTAATGTATCTAATATCTTTTGAACGGCACCTGCAGGATCGGCGCTTTCCGTTACAGGCCTTCCGATAACGATATAATCAGCCCCTGATTCAAAAGCCCTCTTCGGCGAAACTACCCTCTTCTGATCACCGGCCGGTACGCCATTTTGAATTCTTATACCCGGTACAACGATAACGGGTTTATCGCCCAGGGATTTTCTCAATTGCTCAAGTTCGTGTCCCGAAGCAACGAGTCCATCGATGCCTGCATCCCGTGCGAGCACAGCAAGCCTCCCTACCATATCCGGAACATCATGTTCAATGCCTATTCTCCGGATCTGGGCAGCATCAAGGCTTGTGAGCAATGTTACGCCGAGCAATGAAGCCTTGCCCTTGTTCGCATCAGCCGCTGCTTTCAGCATATCGTATCCGCCCAGTGTATGGAGCGTCAGCATCTTTACACCGTATGATACCGCCTGCTGAACAGCTTTCGAGACCGTATTGGGAATATCGAAATACTTCAGATCCAGGAATACTGCCTTACCCCTGTTTATGATTTCCTCGATGATCGAGGGTCCGAACACGGTGAAGGCTATACTGCCGATCTTGTAGATCTCTATAAACGGGGACGTGGCATCGATGATCCTGTTGACTGTATCTTTTGACACTTCGTCTATGGCAAGTATGATCCGTTTAGAATATTCAGGGTTATCCCTCATTTTGTATTACCTTTATTTCCCTGTTCAGGGTTTCGAATGCGTCCGGCTGAAGCAGGTTTCTCGCTATAAAGATCTCATAGTTCAAAAATTCATTCATGCCTTCAAGGATCATCTGGGAAACGAGTAACCCGGACAAGCCGACCACCCTGTTGAAAGAATCGGATTCTGTAAGTTTCATTGAGTCGATATTCATGAGCAGCTTTGTTTCGTCAAGTTCTCCATCCTTGTTTATGTCGACATTTTCGTACAATTTTTGCAATCTTTCGGAGAGTTCCGACACAAAATTGTCGAGTAACTCATTGTGATCAAATTTTGGATTCGTAGTCTTTATTACGCCGAATAATTTCTTGAAGATATTGTTGTATTTTTTTATAATGCCGAGTAATTGAACCGTCGTTTCATCCAGTGTTTTATCCTGCGTCTTCGCGCCGGATATTTCGATGATACCGGCGTTTAAAAGGGTATATAATATCTTGTAGGTATTGAATCTTCCGAGCTGACTCAATCTAATTATCTCCGATATTTGCATGTCACCCTTTATTATCTTAACCATTGCCTGCATATTTTGCGTAAGTTCGATTTTCGGCATGGTGGACGAGAGCCTTATATTTGTTTCATCGGATGCAATCTTCTGGGAGATAAGTTTCCATTCATCGAGTCTCCGGTAACCTTCCATGAGCATATTCTGGGTATTCAGGGAAAACCGCACAAGATCTTCCTCGGGTATTGCACCTTCTAAAAAGAAAAACTCACCGGCTGCAATAGTGAAGATGCTGTAGATGATCTCCTCTATTTGATATTTCACTCCCCACCATAAGTTCTTTGGAGATATAAGATCGTTTTTCAGCAAAACAGAACCAAACCGCGTGTTCTTTGTCATCATCTTCTCCGCGGACTCCCATTGTTCTTTTGTCAGCTTGCCCGTTTTGTAGAGAAGATAGCCGAGCCTGTCTTCCGGCTGATTCGATGATGCGAATACGATTTCACCCTTCATAAAATAAATACTCTTTACCTTATCGAGAGACTTGATTATCAACATGCCGGTCTTTTGCAGTAAGTTTACCATGGAAAAAATATCCGCGATGTTGAAGTGCGTAAGGTTTCCCATAAAAACGGGTTTTGCGGAGTGATCGTCATCGTTGTCCGTGTTTTTCTTAATCAGGATAAAGGTGTTACCCAAACTTGTTATGTCTATTTTTGTATCTTCTCGAATGTTGAATTCGGCTTTCTTCTCTAAAAAATACGAGAAGTCTGCATCATTCATGATTTTGACAAATTTTTCCAATATAAACTTTTCAGCCATTTCCTATCCTAATGCCTCGATTATACTTTCCAATTCTTCGGTTTGATCTTTCCTGAGGTAGTTTTTCATTTCAAAAAGTTCAAATTGTATCAGCTCCTTGATAAATACGGAGGCCTCATCGTACGGTGACAATAATTGGGAGTTTTTGTAAGCGTCCATCAATGATGGAATAGCAAAACATCCATCCTTGTTTATGGTACAGTCTTTGAAAATTCCGGCGGAGGATTTTATATAATCTTTCACAATGGATTTGAAATTGACGTCCGCGGCTTTTTTATCCATTATTTCTGCAATACTCGTCATGATGGTGTTTGTCAGTTGAATGAGCTCTTCGAACTTTGTGTCTTCCGTTTTATCGTCAACGGCTGCCGGTTTCCGGATTACATCCACTATGCCGGCATATATCAGCGGCTCCAATGCGATTCCTGCAGATGTTTCATCCGCGTTGATTTCATGCGCCAGTGCTGTGATCGGTACGTCATTGGTTTTCAAAAGATGTTTTATGATTGCTTTCTCGAATATGTTGAAGGAAACGCTGTTCGTCAGATAATTCAAATGAATGAGATCTCCGGGTCCAGCCTCGGTCCTGATAGATTCAGCCTTTTCTCTCAAAAACTCAAAGAGGCTGTCCAGCATATTATTGTTCGGTTTTACGATATTGGCATCGTCGATCTCCGATTGAATGACATGGACCCAGCCATTTCGATGGTTTTCTGCCGGCATTGCATAGCTGCCCCATATTTCGAATATCTGTCTTTTCACGCCAAGCCAGAGATCCCTCGACGTAATGTGACCGTTTTCAACAAGTATTTTGCCCAGTTTGCGGGTCGGTGTAATCTCCTTTGATGCCTTGTTCATTTCATCTATCGTTAATTTTCCCATCCTGCATAACGTTTCCCCGAGCCTTTCATCGTTCACGCTGGACCGGGCGAAAACAACCTCTCCGTTTTTCACATAGACAACCTTTTGGGCATCGGCGAGGTCCATGATAATAATGCCGGTAAAGCCGGTGAGATACAATTTTTCCACATCTCGTACGAACATAACGGGGTCAAGGATGCCTGATTGTATGAGCTGTGCGGATTCAACATTGGCTATGTAGTTTTTTAATTTTTGCCTGTTCAAATCGACGAGCACCGTGGTATGGGGTAGTATATATTCCATAATTTTCCTTATCGTTTTAATGAACCGTTACATTGATGAGCCATATTTTTTCTGCCTGTAAGCCCGAAGGATCGCTTACGGTAACCGTAAGCACCTGTCTGGTACCCTGAGTAATACTAACATTGAAATTATAGTACGTCCCGTTTGAAACATCGCTCCCATTTAATTGCCATAGATACACAAGAGTATCATTATCAGGATCCGAAGCTTTAATCCAGAAATTTAATATCTCTCCATCATACGCCGAGATGCTCGCTTGCTGCGGGTAGTAATCGGTAATGACCGGAGGCGAATTCCCCCGTGTTTTGCCGTGGATATTGTCAGGTACTCCGCATCCGCTGAATCCGAGGAAGACGAGCGGCAGGACAATAAAGAAAAAGCTCTGTAGAAAAGGATGTTTTTTATCTCCTCTTCTTTTTTCCGGCAGATCCTTTTGTTTAACTCCCCGCGCTATTTTCATTTCAATCTTCAAGGTACTTATAAATGGTCCTATGGCTTACCCTGAGCATGCTCGCTGCCTTTATTTTATCGCCATTTGTTATCTCCAATGCCATCTTTATATAACGCTTCATAAACTCCTCTTTTGCTTTTCCGAGAGGCGTAAGTTTTGCATCCGGTGATTCCAGTCCGAGAGAATCGGATTCCAGGGTGTCCGAATCGGAATTCATGACTGCTTTCCTGATAACATCCCTGAGCTCTGCGACATTTCCATCCCACCGGTGACCGCGTAATGTCTTGAGGGTTTTTTCAGAAAAACCCCTGATCCCTTTCGAATATACAGCGCAAAACTCATCGAGGAACCTTGCTGCGAGCGGCTCTATGTCCTCGCTTCGTTGCCGCAATGCCGGCACCCGTATAATAATCCCGCCCAATCGTGTTTTCAGTCTTTCATCGAGGGGAGTTTCCCCCGCGTCGGGATTGTGCTCCATGAGGAACATCCATCTCGCGGATGGAAACTTGTCGATGTTCGCTATCATTGCCGAATACAATTCTTCAGGCAAATATTCAAGTCCGTCAACGATAATGAATATCTTCCCGCTTCCTCCTC
>JAMDCL010000030.1 GCA_023489065.1 Deltaproteobacteria bacterium
AAATATTATCGGCAAGCGGCTGGTCGCAAGTTTTAAATTGCAGCAAACCGGGTATCTTCAACTCATGCTCGCCTCGGATTCTCCCGTTGATATGGAGAAGCGGTATACCTTTATGGGGTATATTATCCGGCATGATGAGCAGGAGGAGAAGGAATACCGGGCAGAAGCGGAGGCTCTTGTCGAAGAGCAAAAAAAATACACAGAGCAAAAATCACAGCTCGATACGGTAACGGATAATCTCAATAAACAAAGGACAGACCTTATGCGGGCAAGAATGCAGAAGACCATGATGCTTGCAAACATAAGGCGCAGCACGCAGGCAACAAGAAAGGTTTTGCTCGAGTTGCAGGGCTCGGAGGAAAAATTACAGCATACGCTGAAATCTCTGGAGGGTACATCGGGTCTAAAAACAGGGTTTGCATCGATGGAAGGAAAACTGCCTTTCCCTGTACGGGGGAGATTAGAAAGAATTTTCGGTAAATCGACAGACAGCATAATCAATGCAAAAGGTGTTTTATTCGTCGTGCAGTCGGATGTGCCCATAAAAGCAGTTTACCCGGGTGTGGTTGTGTGGTCTGAATGGCTGAAGGGCTATGGGAACACCATCATTCTCGATCACGGAGACCGGTATTTTACCATATATGCTCATGTGGGAGATACCGATGCAAAGATTGGCGATGAGGTCAAGGCTGGTCAATCGATAGGCAAGGTAGGAGACGCAGGACTCGGCAAGGAAAAAACCCTTTACTTCGAAATACGGCACGGCGAAAAGCCGCTCAACCCGGAAGAGTGGTTGGCTTCACGATGAACAACCCGTATACTTACGCACGCATTGATCTGAAGGGCTTGGTCCGTAATCTAACCTCGATAAAAAAGAGCATCCGGAAAGGTACCGCCGTTATGGCCGTCGTAAAGTCGGATGCCTACGGACACGGTATCGTCGCCGTATCCACAACACTGGAAAGGGCAGGTGTTAATGGGTTTGGCGTAGCATTTGTTCAGGAAGGGGTAGTTCTGAGGAAGGCAGGCATATCGTCTCCAATCTATGTTCTCTCGGGTTTCCAGCGGGGTGAAGAAGATATGCTGATTGACCATAACCTTGTCCCGCTCGTGTACAGTGCAGACCAGGTTGAGCTGCTTGACAGGGAATCAAGAAAAAGAAACGTACAAAGGAACATACATCTGAAGATTGATACCGGTATGGGAAGACTGGGATTTTTGTATGATGATATGACCGTCCTGAACCGTGTTCTCGAAAAAACAAAAAATCTCAATATTACCGGTGTCGCCACACATATATCCGATGCGCATGATTCTGCATATTTTACGAAGGTCCAGATAAAGCGGTTTCAAAAGGCACAGGGGTTCCTTGAATCAAGGCTGTCCCGGCGGTTGATCTCCCACGCGGCAAATACGGACACATTCTTCAATTACCCCGAATCCTGCTTTGACATGGTGAGGGCAGGGATAAGCCTCTATGGCTATGGCAGGAAAGGCTTGACGCCGGTGATGCATGTTTTCTCAAAACTCATCTCTGTTAAGACTCTGAAAAAGGGGTATGCCATCAGTTATGGAAGAACGTACAGACTGAAAAAGGATACGGTAGTGGGTGTTTTGCCGGTAGGCTATGCCGATGGATATTCGCGCATGCTTTCCAATAAAGGATTTGTTGGCATAAAGGGTAAAAAGGTATACGTTGTCGGAAGGGTGACAATGAACCATACCATGATAGATATGAAGGGCATACATGCCCGCGTTGGTGATAATGTGCTTATTATAGGGAAAGACGGCACCATGTATATAGGTGCGGATCAAATCGCATCACTTGCTTCGACAATAAGTTATGAGTTATTGTGCAGTATGGGTTCAAGCCTCAAAAGGATCTACGAATAATATGACATTCAGGCCGATAGCCATATTTGAGTATATAGGCGCAAGATTTACCACGCTCCTTGAAGAATTGGGCGGTATATTCTCGACCTTCCTCCAGTCTGCCGGACTTTTGTTTGTGCCGCCTTTCAGGATGCGGCTTTTTTTAAAGCAGATGGAGTTTATCGGTGTCGAATCAAGTTTCATAGTACTGCTTACCGGTGCATTTACCGGCATGGTGTTTGCACTCCAGACATCGTATGCGTTCAGGCTGTTCGGCGCGGAAAACCTCATTGGACCGTCCGTAGCCCTGTCCCTGGCGCGGGAGCTTGGTCCTGTCCTGACCGGGCTTATGGTAACCGGCAGGGTCGGCTCTGCGATGGCAGCGGAGCTTGGAACGATGAAGGTAACAGAACAGATAGACGCCCTTTATACCATGAGTATAAACCCGGTCCAGTATCTGATAACACCGCGTGTTTTATCATCGATCATCATGCTTCCTATGCTGACGATACTGTTTGATTTTATCGGTATCATCGGAAGTTATTTTATGGCTGTGTCCCTTCTCGGTCTCAATGGTAACCGCTTTATAAACGATACCATTTATATGGTGGACCTCAAAGATGTATACATAGGCCTTTTGAAGGCGGCAGTGTTTGGAGCCATTATAGCAGTCGTTGGATGCTATAAGGGATATTTTGCGGAAAAAGGAGCCGAGGGCGTCGGCAAGGCGGCAACGCAGGCTGTAGTCATTTCCTCGGTATCCATTCTGATAGCTGACTACTTTTTGACGGCACTCTTGTTTTGATTATGCAGATAGATATTAAAGGGCTGAAAAAATCATTCGGTACGAATAGTGTGCTGAACGGCATAGACCTTACGATAGAGGACGGCAAAACCACGGTCATCGTCGGTCAGACCGGTTGCGGGAAAAGCGTGCTAATCAAGCATATCATAGGACTGTTGCGGCCTGATGCCGGACAGATTATCGTGAACGGCGCGGACATTACAAAATTAAAGCGCAAAGAATTCGGCGGTATTCTCAAGAACTTCGGCGTGTTGTTTCAGAACTCTGCATTGTTCGATTCAATGACCGTCGGCGAGAATGTCGCTTTCCCCCTGAGAGAACATACCGGACTTTCCCCGTCAAAGATTATGGACATTGTCCGGGAAAAGCTGGCCATAGTAGGACTGAAAGGTGTTGAACAGCTTTATCCTGCGGAATTGAGCGGCGGCATGAAAAAACGTGTCGGGCTTGCCCGGGCAATAGCCCTTGATCCCCAGGTGCTTATCTTTGATGAACCCACGACAGGTCTTGATCCGGTCATGAGCGATACGATAGACAACCTTATTATGGACACACAAAAGCACCTCGGCGTGACCAGCATCGTTATAAGCCATGATATACAGGGTACCTTCAAGATAGCCCGCTGGATAGCAATGCTTTACAAAGGCAAAGTTGTTTTATATGGTAGTCCTGATGATTTCAGAAACACACAGGATCCGATTGTCAGGCAATTCCTGGAGAGAAGGGCAGAAGGCCCGTTGCAGGTAGAGGCATAGTATGAATAAAGGTATTTCGACAAATGCCAGGGTTGGTATATTCGTAGTCATAGTCCTTCTGCTCCTCTTCTGGATTACGTTCAAAATAAGCAGCGGCACCATATTCGGCAGGATCCAGGGATACACACTGATCGCAGAGTTTGATAATGCACAGGGGCTGAACACGAAGACCGGTGTTTTTATTGCCGGTATAAAGGTGGGCTATGTCGAGGATATCAAGCTGGAGGATGACAAGGCGCTTGTCACATTACGGATAATGCCCGGTGTGAAGATCGAAGACAATGCAAAAGCAGTTATTCGGACAAAGGGACTGCTCGGAGAGAAATATATCGAGATTGTGCCGGGAAAGCAGCAAGCCGCGGTTCTTAAGCCGGGGGAACGGATTATCTTTACGGAATCCCCTCCTGATCTGGAAGAACTCATGAACAAACTGAACAGCATTGCCAGTGATGTAAAGTCGGTAACCCAGAGTCTCAACGATGTGTTCGGGGGCTCGAAAGGCGAGAAAAATATGAGGGGTATGTTCGATAATCTCAACAGGACGATTACCCACATGGACCGCCTTATAACCAGTACCAATAAAAACCTCAACCGGACGTTTGATTCGGTCAATACGTTTGCACAGGCCTTGAAAGAACAGGGGCCCGATATCCTGACGAACCTGGCACAGATCTCAGGGGAACTCCATGCCATTATCGCCGAGAACAAGCAATCCGTAAACAGCACAATGAAAAATATAAACCAGGCAAGCGAAAAGCTTGATAAGACACTCGCAAATCTTGAGGTGATAACGGGTAATCTGAAAGAGGGCAAAGGGGCCATAGGAAAACTGCTCTCGGACAAAAAAACAGAACAGCAGGTGACCAAGGCCATCAGCGGATTGAGTTCCATGGTCGGCGGCACATCGAGGTTCAAGACCATTATCAGTTACCGCGGCGAGTATCAATTCGCTTATCACAATGTGAAGAGCTACCTTGATCTGAGGCTCCAGCCGACATGGGACAAGTATTACCTGCTGGGCATCGTTGACGATCCCGGCGGCTACTCCTCCACTTCAACAACCTATACAATGGTCAAAAACATCAATACCGGTACAGTCCAGCAAACAGAGACCGTGAACAATAATATATCGAATCAGCTTAAGATAAATGCGGAGATTGCAAAACGAATATCCTACTTCACGTTCCGCGGAGGAGTCATAGAATCGAGCGGCGGTATCGGTGTTGATATAAACGCACCCAATGACGATGCACAGTTGAGTGTCGAGATGTTTAATTTCAACGAGAAACCGTACCCCGAATTGAAAGCCATGCTGAGTATATCCATATTAAGGTACTTCCTCCTTTCGGGGGGTATGACGGACATTG
>JAMDCL010000044.1 GCA_023489065.1 Deltaproteobacteria bacterium
TCTCTGGAATTGCTGGGTCAGCGACTGGAGCAATTGATACAGTTTCTCGTTGCCGCAGCTGCGCAGGAATTTATCGTGGAAATCATTGTGCAGCTTGAATGCGATCCGCCATTCGCCCTTTTTATGCGCATCTTCGAGCTTGTTGTTGAGTTCCTCCATTTTTTTTATATCGTCTTCGCTCATCCTGCTGCATGCAAGCTTTGCGGCATATCCTTCAAGGATGCTTTTGATCTCGTAAAAATCCCGTATGTCCTTTTCTGTGATCGGAGCGACATAAGCCCCCCGGTGGGCCTGAACCTTTATGAACCCTTCTGTCTCAAGCTGCCGTATTGCCTCTCGGATAGGCGTCCTGCTGATGTTGAACTTGTTGGCCATTTCTGCCTCTGCCACACGTTCTTCGGGCTGAAGAATACCCTTTATGATAGCGTCCCTTATGGCATCCGCTATTTGTTCCCTCAGCGTTTGTTTCTTTTGAAGATCAATTTGTCTTAGTCCCATAATGTTTTATGTATACAATATACATTTCAATAAGTCAACTGTTATTTTTGTCATGGGTCAGGGTTCGACAGTTCCTTGAAACGGGATAATGACAACAGGCATTGTTTTCATTGACGTTAGGACGGTTATGCTGCCTCGAATAACACCCGCGGTCTTTATCCGTTTTAAGATCAAATCTAATTTATAGCTCCCCTGATTTTGTTTTAAGATCTTTACACGGACTATATCGGGTTTAACCGTTACCTTTGTTAAGGAAAATTCGCGTGGCGGCTGTGTATACAGGTAAACAGACAGATTTTTTTGTTCGGCTTGTGCTTTAACAACGCCAAAATCTACTACATCGGGGTTCAGAAGAATATCGCCGACAATGTTACCTATTACCGGAATGAGTAACGCCGGTTGTTCTTTGCTCGAAGAAAGTACGATAATAGCGGCGTTGAGCGGACCATACCCGGCATCCGGCAGAACAGATACATTGATAGTTTCCTGGGACACGAACTGGCTCACGGTTGATACTTTTACATAAGGTTTTGTCGAGGTGACGGATGTTATGTGCACAGAGGGATTGGAGATGAAAATATCTACAGATTGCTGCCCCTCCTGACCCTTCTTAATTGAGCCGAAAAACAGGGCTGGTTTAGAGAGCATAACATCTGTTACAACATCGCCCGAGATAGACAGCAATACCGAAGGTTTTGCAGGGTCGTTAGACATAACCGTAATAGACTTGGTTATAGGTCCAAGGTAACCGTGAGAATCGAAAGTGACCTTGATTGCGCCCTTTGCACCCGGCAACAATTCCTTTGATGAGGTAATAGCCACCGTACATGAGCAGGTTGGCTGCACGTTGGTTATCACGAGCTTCTCATTGCCGGCATTGGTAAACGTAAAATCATGTGAAACTGTTTGTCCTTTGGGGATTTTTCCAAAATTATAACTTATATGATCAAAGTGCAGGGAAGGCGCATTTGTAGTTGTTTGTTTGACAGGAGTACACCCGGACGAAACCGTTAAACCAAAAATCAAAAAAACAATAAGGGATAATACATTCTTTATTTTCATCTGTATCCTCCAGCAGTTCGTTCTATAGTAGATTTTTTATGAAAATACAAGAGAATTGAAGAACCCTGCTGTAAACAGGCTGTCCGAACATAAATGGCTGCCAGAATCGAAAGGTTTTATCGTAACCGGAATACCGGTATATTGTACATTGTACACAAAAATACTTGACACCGAATCAGGAACCATATAGTTTATCACTGGTCAGACCAGTATCTTATGGTTAATATAGATTTATGATATTGGTCTGACCAAAGAAGCGTTATATGGAAAAAATAATAGCAGATAAATGTGAGCATGCGGGAATAATCCCCAAAATTCTGATCATAGAGGATGATCCCGAATTTTCTTACTATCTGAAAATAATTTTGGAAGAGGCCGGATTCTGTACCGAGCTAGCATCTGACGGCACGGCAGGTTTTCAACTGTTGAAATCCCTCGTGCCTGACCTTATAACCCTCGATCTTATCATGCCGAATAAAACCGGCATAAAATTTTTTACGGAAATACGAAAAAACAGTAAATATTGTTCAATTCCCGTAATAATAATAACCAGTTATACCAATAACACCTATCCCGGGATAGATTTTAAAAAGGCTTTATATTCCAAGGCATTAACGCCTCCTGATGGTTATTTTGAAAAACCGGTTGAATCGTTAAGACTTATTTCTGTTATCCGTAATATACTGGCGTCAAAAAGCAGAAGCAATTCAAGATCTGGGGCAGAGGCGATATGAGAATTTCTTCATTGAAAACTGTCGATAAAACGCCGCTTGACTCCGGGAACGTAGTTGTTTCTGCAAAGGCTTACCGGGAAAGTATGGTTTCATTCATCAATCAGTTTAACATTTATAAATCCATATATAATGCAGTCCCTTGTTACATAACAATGCAGGACAGGGCTTTTTTAATAACACAAGCCAATGAAAGGGTGATCCAGGATTTCGGCACTACAGCAGGCAGGCATTGCTATGAACTATATAAACACAGAAATGCAAAATGTAATGAATGCTGCATTGAGAGGTCTTTTCATGACGGGAAACCACACATGCGCGAAGAGCCAATCCTTCTGAATGGAGAAACCCGCCATATTCTCGTTCAAGCATTCCCGGTATTTGATGACCATAGCCGTGTTTCGCACGTTATAGAGATAGCTACCGATATAACCAGGCTCAAACGTGCCGAAAAACTCGCGGTCCTCGGGCAGACCCTATCCGGTATCGCACATAGTATAAAAAACGTAGTTTCCCTGATGGATGCAGGCACATATTTAGTCAACAACGGGCTTATGCGTGGAGAACAGGAAAAGATTAGCAAGGGCTGGTCCATGATCCAGGGAAACATAACAAGACTGTCCGATACGGTTCTCTGTTTACTCAACTATGTAAAAGACGTGCCTTCTATACCGGAACCTGTCGAAATGAACCGGATTCTAGAAGACGTTGCCGTTGCGATAAAAGAAAAACTGGCCAGGGAGCATATAAAATTCAGCAGAGCGTTCGGTAAAGGTATAAAGACGATATACGGGGACAGCAACGGTCTTTATCATGCCGTTTTAAATCTTGCAGATAATGCAATAGACGCTTGCAGAATGGATAAGCAAAAAAAGTCTTATCATGGCATTACGATAAAAAGCAGTGACTATAAGGGAATCGGGTGTCTCGTTTCTGTAAAAGATAATGGATGCGGAATCTCCCGGAGAAACAAAGATAAAATTTTTAAAGGCTACTTTACGACGAAGAATGACAGGGGAACAGGACTCGGATTGCTCACAACGGAAAAGATCATAGCCGGTCACGGCGGTATGATTACGTTTGAATCCTCACCTAAAGGCACCGTGTTCTCGATCTATATACCTTACAGGAGGCATTAAATGGAAGCTATGCAAAAACCAGAAGAAAAAGTCCAACCTATGTCAAAACAGGGTATCCCGTCCCCATTACATACGGCAAATTCACTGGACCGCGGAAAGGATGCGGAGTCCAAAATGGATTGGGATACGAAAGAAAAGATGATCGCCAGAACCGATGAATGGACAGGCAGATATGCGGAGGTGCGTCCCTTTAATGTAAGCCAAGACGGGGAAAAAATAGGAGCTGTGGTTCAGAACGATGATGAGACTTTTACCGTCTGCATAAATGGGAATTCATGGGAAGAAACGTACGAAAAAATATGGTCGCTTAAATTCACCAATGAAGGTAAGGCAGCATGTCTTGTGCTCAAAGATAATGCCTGGACCGTTGCTCTCGACGGGTACCCCTGGAATGAAAAGTTCGACTACGCGTGGAATTTACAGATAGCGCCCAATGGCAGAACCATCGGCATCAACATAAAGAAAGACGATCAATACGGCGTTTGTCTGGAGGACAAACCATGGGTACAGGGCTTTGCCGATGTAAGAAACCTTTTCATCAGCCCCGATGGAACAAAGGCAGCAGCATCGGTTGCCGTAAAAAGGCTTGCAGAGGCCGACATATTTAATTTTCAGAAGGGTGTCTGGACCGTCGCCGTGAACGGGGTCCCGTGGGATAAAAACTTTGTCAACGTCTGGGGCCTCGCCTTCAGTCCCGACGGCAGGCACGTTGCCGCAGAAACGAGAATAAACCTGTATGACTACGCAGTCGTCGTAGACGGGAACATGTGGCCGCAAACCTATAAGTGTGTATGTGAACCCTTATTTACGGCAAAAAACAATGTTATCGCTCCGGTTAAAATCTCCAAGGGCTGGACACTCGCCGTCGATGGAAAGCCGATTTGGGAATCCTTTGTTCAGGTCTGGCCCCCGAAATTCAGTCCGGACGGTCAAAAGATAGCGGCTGTAGTGGCATCTGAATTCGGCAGGTGGACAATAGCTGTTGACGGCAATGCATGGAAGCAAACATTCAGCGATACGGTTTTAGACCCCGTATTTTCTCCGGATGGTAAACGGGTGGCGGCAATAGCAAAGGAATCGAAGGATCCTATGAATATGGGCTCGTCACTTCACAGCATCGAAGGAAATGATCGGTGGACAATTGTTGTTGACGGTATGCCGTGGAATCAGGATTTCGACATGATATGGGATCCGGTTTTTAGCCCGGACGGAAGTTCGGTAGCGGCAAAGGCCGAAATCAACGGGAAATACTGCATCGCTGTTAACGGCAAGGCAGGTAAAAAAATGTTTGATGCAATCTGGTCCCCGTCGT
>JAMDCL010000122.1:0-565 GCA_023489065.1 Deltaproteobacteria bacterium
ACAACTTTACGAGATCCCGCTTATAGCCATTCGGACATTCACCCAGCATGCATACCAAAAAAACAAGGACAGGGATATTGCCGCGAGGGCAAAAAACATGGTTGAGGTCATATCCGCAGGAAAGGGTATAATCCCGAAAATTATAGAGCCAATCGTAACAGGCAACCCCTATTATTATGCATCATCCGTCAAAACGGTAACGATCGTGGGAGAACCTGCACTTGACGAACTGACCGGTATCATGATCAATACCGATGTACTTCAATCCATCAAATTTATTGCAAGGGCACTATCTGTATTTCAAAAGCAGGCATATGTACATTTACAGAAGGTTATCCTTTCCGATAACTATAAATCCTCTCTGGTGGCTCTTGATACCGCGGTTCATATAAAGGCCGGTTCGGAACCGACTCTATCCGCGGGCCTCAACCATAAAGACATGCGCATCCGGAAAAGGGCGCTGCAGGCGTTGTTCGAGGTCAATACGGCGCATGGGAACATCATGATCGAAAAACTGCTGACGACCAATAAAGACCAGAGAATGACCGACCTTATCATTACGATG
>JAMDCL010000122.1:575-4711 GCA_023489065.1 Deltaproteobacteria bacterium
ATGATAGGAAAGTACAAACGGCAGATGTTTATCCCATGGATCAAGCATACCCTGCGGGATCCCGCAGTTGCATACTCCATTAAACACGATGCCCTGCTCGTCCTCGGAGAGCTCGGCAGCAAGGAGGCGACAAGCGTCATCATCGAATCCGCTTTTGATCCGTCTGCATTCCTGCCGAAACAATACCCGGACATAAAGATTGCCGGTATAAAAGCGCTCGGAACTGCCATGAATGAAATTGCTATTGCAAATCTCGTAAAGTTGTTGGAACATAAGGAAGAACGCATAAGGACGACGGTGTGGAATACGCTCAATGAAATCGGGAAGAAATTAAATGCATGAGAACGAACAATTGAATGAATTTATAACGCTTATCACCGGGAGCGTACGAAACCTGTCTCTCTATCCCCGAACACACCCAACGGTTCAAACCGCGGTAAAGAGAGCGAACACCATACTGCACAAGCTGCTGTCCACCCAGCGGGAGATCGTCGTTGCGGTCATCAAGAATACCCTCCTCATAGAAAAGACGCCGTTTTATACCACGACCAAGGGCATAGAGGAGTTCATTGACCGGCTTGCAAGGATAGGAATCAACGGGATCGTATTTTACCGGACGATCAACGAGAAGGAAATACTCATCCTGCTTGAAAGCCTGACCATTCCGCCCGAAGATCTCAACAAACAGGGCGGCATAGCGCTCAGACTCAGGAACCTCGGGGTAAAAGGCATCGAGATCAAAAAAATAGAAGAGGATATCAAAACAGAGATTTTCAAAACATATACGGCAGCACGGGATGAGATCTTCAACATTATGAGCGAGCTGCGGCTCGGACATATACCCGAGAAGACGACGATAAAGGAAATAATCAGTGACCTGAACGATGCTATGCTGAAAGATAAAAACACCCTGCTCTGTCTTACCATGCTTCAGGACTATGACGAATACACGTTCAACCATTCCGTGAATGTCGGCATACTGTCGCTTTCTCTCGCACAGGAACTGGGATTTAAAAGCGATGAGCTTTTATATGTCGGGCTTGCGGGTATGCTTCACGACATAGGTAAAACAAGGGTACAACGGGACATAATACTCAAACCTTCAAAGCTCAGTTCTGAAGAATGGGCCGAGATGAAAAAACACCCGGTTCACGGCAGAAACATAATAAAAGAAATAGGCGGCATAAGCGATACGACGGCTACCTACGTTTTGTATCATCATCTGAGGCGGAACCTTTCGGGATATCCCGACTCAAACGGCATAACGGCACAACCCGAAGGTTCGAAAATAGTAGCCATTGCGGACACCTATGACTCTATGACAACGCTGCGGCCGTATCAAAAAAGGTTTGATCCCCGGGAATCCATCGAATTCATCAATAACAGGGCAGGAGAAGATTTCGAACAGAATTACGTGAAGGCGTTCATAAAAGCACTCGGTATATACCCTGTCGGTTCCGTAGTCAGGTTTGATACCAACGAAATCGGTATCGTGACAAAGATCAACGATACGGATCCTCTCCGGCCTTCCGTAAAACTCATCTTGGATGAAAATGGAGGCACGATAAATAAAATGGAAGAGGTATCTCTTGATGAAAAAGACCCTTCTACTCACCGGTATAAGCGTACCATAGCCGGTACCGTCGGCGCAGCACAGCAGGGCCTGTTCGATCTGAACAAATACCTGAAATAATGCTCTAATTCTTTGCTCTAACGTACTGTCTTGGCCATGGTATATCGGCTTTGAGCACTTTGGCAGCATACAGGGGCCAGTACGGGTTTCTCAACACTTCTCTTCCCATAATAACCGCATCTGCAACCCCCGTTGCGATGATCTGCTCTGCCTGGAAAGGCTCGGTAATCATACCAACTGCACCAGTCGGTATACCAGCATCTTTTCTTACCGAAGCGGCAAATGATGTCTGGTAGCCTGGCCCCTCGGGTATGACCGCATACGGCATCAGGCCCCCGCTCGAGCAATCGATCAGGTCTATGCCGGACTGTTTGAGCATGGATGCAAACCGTACGGTTTGCGCAATGTCCCAGCCCCCATCGACCCAATCTGTCGAGGATACCCGCACAAAGACAGGCAGGTTGTCCGGCCATTGCTTCCGTACAGCTTGGGCAACCAGCAACGGCATCCTGATACGGTTGTCGAAACCGCCTCCATAAGCATCGGTCCGGTGATTTGAAAGCGGAGACAGGAATTCGTGAAGCAGGTAACCGTGAGCCATGTGTATCTCGACAACCTCAAATCCTGCTTCGATACTTCGTTGAACAGCGGATGAAAACTGTGTTACTACCTCATTAATTTGATCCTGTGTCATCTCCACCGGCGTCTGGTAAGATTCGGCAAACGGGATCGGCGAGGGTGCCAGGGGCTGCCATGCCAGGTCCCCCCGCGGGATAGGTTTACCGCCGTTCCACGGGGCATACGTCGAAGCCTTGCGTCCCGCGTGCGCGAGCTGGATGCCCGGTACGGCTCCCTGTGCCTTGATAAAGTCGGTTATGCGTTTGAGCTGCCGGATGTGTTCGTCCGACCATAAGCCGAGGTCATCCGGTGAGATACGGCCCTCGGGCGAAACTGCGGTGGCCTCGGTCATCACCAGTCCGGCCCCGCCGACTGCACGGCTGCCCAGATGTACCAAATGCCAGTCTGTGGCCATGCCGTTCTCGCACGAATACTGGCACATCGGCGACATAAAAATGCGGTTCTTGAATTCGATTTCACGAAATGTCAGTTTGGAAAATAATTTTGTTTCCATAAAAACCTCCAGTCTTTATCCATTCTTTTATAGTAATGCACTACGAACAATTCGTAAAGTGCGCGGTATCAGAATGACGGTTGTTTTTACTGGATCCGGGCTGCCGGCTTTATGGAGTGATGAATAGTTGCATGCAAAAAAAACATTGACTTAATGGAAACATTTCTCTATTTATTGCAGTACATAATCTTATGAAACTGACCTTCAACAATAAAATTTTGATTATCGGGTACGGCGCTGTTTCCCGGTGCACGCTCCCCATTTTTCTCGATCATATCGATGCACCGAGGAAAAACATCACGATCATAGATTTTGAGGACAAATCCGGCCCGCTGAAATCATTTACCGATACGGGAATAAATTTCGTCCATAAAAAGATAACACCGGAAAACCTGAAATCGGTTTTGGATACCTATGCTGGTAAAAACGGCCTCATTATCGATCTGGCATGGAATATAGAAACCACGGACACTCTGGCATGGTGTCATCATAATAAAGCCCTGTATGTAAATACCTCGATCGAATTATGGAATCCCTACAAGAACGACGATATTTTCGAGAAAACCCTTTACAGGAGACAGATGCGGATCAAGGAATTAAAAGATAATTTCGGGGATTCGACAACAGCCATATTGGATCATGGAGCAAATCCGGGTTTGATATCTCATTTTACAAAACAGGGATTAATGGATATCGCAGACGCTGTTATAAGAGATAAAAAGTTTTCAGGGTCATTGCTCGAGGAATTATCGGGTTACAAGAAAGGAAAAGATTTTGCAAACTTAGCCAGAGTTCTCGGCGTCAAGGTCATTCATTGCAGCGAACGGGACACCCAGGTAACCAACAAGCCGAAAGAGGTCGATGAATTCGTGAATACCTGGAGTATAGAGGGTTTCCGGGAAGAAGGGATAGCACCGGCCGAGATGGGCTGGGGTACCCATGAAAAAAAACATCCACCCCTCACCTTCGAGGCACCCTATGGCCCGAAAAACCAGATATTCCTTGCCCGGATGGGCATGAACACCCGCATCAAGTCTTTTGTTCCTGAAGTCGGGCCAATAGAAGGTATGATCGTTCGGCACGGAGAGGCATTCGGCATATCAGACCGGCTGACGGTCTACGATAAAAACGGCGATCCGATCTACAGACCCACCGTGCATTATGCGTACATGCCCTGCCATGAAGCATTGGTTTCCCTGGATGAATTGAGGGCAAGAAATTATGAATTGCAGCCGAAGCTCAGGATCATGACCGATGAGATTACCTCGGGGAAAGATATTCTCGGCGCATTATTGATGGGGCACCCCTATGATTCATGGTGGACAGGCTCGATCCTCAGCATCGAAGAAACAAGAAAGATTGCACCCGGAC
>JAMDCL010000112.1 GCA_023489065.1 Deltaproteobacteria bacterium
AGGGCACATAGCAAAACTTCTTTCGGATTCGGAGATCGCGGTGAACAGCACGGACGCGGCGTATCCGGAATTCATGGTACGGTTGAAAAACGGGCTCACCTTGGTCAGCGGCTTTCTGGAAAAAGGGTTTGTGTACGACGGCATTCCGTTTATCACGGAAAGTGATCTCTTCAGTGTAAAAAAGGGCAGGAAGAGGAAGCAACTGTATCAGGGCGAACCCATCAATCTCGAAGAACTCAAATTCGGCAGCTACATCGTGCACAGGGAGTACGGGATCGGAAGACTTATCGGAACGAAGCTCATGGATGTCGAGTCCCTGAGAAGCGAGTTCATCGAGGTCGAATACAGGGACAATGCAAAGCTGTACATGCCGGTCGAAAGGGCGAACATGCTCAGCCAGTACATCCCTTCCTCGGATGCCGTACCTCTGCTCGACAAACTGGGCGGGACCACGTTCAGTTCGCGGGTCAAACGGGTAAAGGAAAAATTGTATGAGATAGCCCAGGAGTTCATCAACACCCAGGCGATCAGGGAATTGAGGGGAGGGTTCGGCTTTTCGCCGCCGGACTCGCTCTTTCAGTCGTTCGAAGAGGACTTCCCGTACGAGGAGACCTCCGATCAGAGAAAAGCCATAGAAGACGTCCTCCACGACATGATGAGCGAGAGGTCCATGGACAGGCTCATTTGCGGAGATTCCGGTTACGGAAAGACGGAAATAGCCATGCGTGCCGCATTCAAGGCCGTTATGGACAACAAGCAGGTTGCGCTCCTCGCGCCGACCACGATCCTTTCCGAACAGCACTACCGTACCTTTGTGGAGCGGTTCAGGAAGTATCCGGTCAAAGTAGATGTCCTCAACCGCTTCAGGACAAAAGCGGAGAGGAACCAGATCATAAAGGATGCGGCGAACGCCAAGATCGATATCCTGATAGGCACGCACTCGATCCTGAAAGAGGGGATACGGTTCAAATCACTCGGTCTCATCATTATCGATGAAGAACATAAATTCGGCGTCGATCATAAAGAGACATTGAAAAGGTTCAACCCTTCCGCGGACATTCTCGTCATTACCGCAACCCCCATACCGAGGACCTTAAAAATGGCTCTGACCGGCATAAAAGACATCAGCATCATAACCACGCCCCCTCAGGACAGGAAAGCGACCCAGTGTTATATCATGAAGTATAACGAACCGGCCATCCGGGACCTGATTGCGAAAGAATTACAACGGCAGGGGCAGGTCTTCATCGTCAGCAGGAAAATAAAGGGGCTCGAGGAATTTGCCGACCGCATCGTACGGCTGGTGCCCTCGTCTTCGGTGGCTGTTGCGCACGGCCAGATGCCGTCGCATCAGCTCGAAAACATCATGGCCAAATTCATCAAAAAGGAAATCAATGTCCTCGTCAGCACGGCAATCGTCGAATCCGGGCTCGACATACCTTCGGCAAATACGATCATCATCAACGATGCGGACGCATTCGGTTCCTCGGAATTATATCAGCTCAAGGGCAGGGTAGGGAGATCGGATCAGGTTGGATATGTTTACTTTCTTCTCCCCTTCAACAGGCCTGCCTCGCCGCAGTCCATTGCGCGGCTCAAGATGATAGCCGCTTCTTCGGAGCTGAGTTCCGGTTTCAAGCTCGCGATCCACGATATGGAGATGAGGGGCGCGGGCAACATCGTCGGCAAGGCGCAATCGGGACACATCGATGCAATCGGCCTCGAATTGTACTCCGAACTGGTCAAGGACGCCATGCTGAGCATAAAGGGCGAGGCATACGAGGAATCCGTGGAACCCCACCTCAATTTCCCCGTACCTGCCTATATTCCCGACAGTTACATCGACGATCCGGAACTCAGACTGCTTTTTTACCGGAAACTTGCAAATGCCGACCAAAAGAGCCTGCCGGACATCGTATCCGAGCTGCGCGACCGGTTCGGGCACCTTCCTTTAGAACTTGAAATACTGGTAAAAATAATTAAAATAAAGATATTGATGAAACAGCTCCGGGCTGTTAAACTTGACAAAATAGGCAGTAATTTTAGAATAACCTTTCTTCATAGTACACCGGTTAAACCAGAGGACATTCTCAGATTATTGAACGAAAAGATTATGAGGCTGAAAGATCAGAAGGGCATGCAAATAACATTCGAACCGCTTTCCATGAAGGGAATAGACGGTGTGCTGAAAACAATGGAGGCATTTTCATCGGTACCATAGGAAGGAAATCAATCTTCATCGGTTTCGTACTGCTGGGGTTACTCGGCTGTACGAACAACATGTCCGCTGCAATGGGCAGCGGGACCGTCATCACTGTCGGTAAAGACAAGATAACCCTCGATGAATTCAAACAGAGGCTGAACAATTTCGCTTCGGAGAATGGTATCAAACCCGGGCAGGTATCGAAAGACATGGTCCTTTCGAACCTGGACAATCTCATCAATACCATGCTGCTCCTGGATGAAGCCAAAAAAGAAGGCATAACCGTGACCACACAAGAGGTCAACGACGAATACAGCCAGCTGCGGCAGGGGTATACGGACGAACAGTTCAACAAGATATTCATAGAAAAGCTGATTGATAAAGACCTCTGGCTCAAGGAATTGAAAGAACAGATGATCATAAAAAAGCTGATCGCATCGCATTTCTCCACGGTGGCCGTATCGCAGGCTGAGATCGAGGACTACTACAAGAAACACAAGGACAGCTTCTCGGTACCCGAAATGGTGAAGGCAAAACAGATAGAGCTCTCCTCCGCTGACAGTGCACAGCAGGCACTGAACGCGTTGAACAGCGGGCAGAGTTTTTCGAAGGTCGCGCAGACGTACTCGATTGCCCCGGGTTCCTCGAACGGAGGCGATATGGGATACCTGTCGGCAAGCGACCTGCCGAAAGAACTCGCAGGGATATTGTTCACTTTGCCGGTCGGGAAGGTAAGCGGTGTCATAAAAACCCAATTCGGTTATCAGATATTCCTTGTGGAAAACAAAATACCGGCACATAATCAATCCGTACGCGAAGCGAGGAACGACATCATCACGATCGTGCGGAACGAAAAAACGAACGAAGCGTTTACCGGATGGCTTAAGACATTGAGAGAACAGGACAACGTCAATATCAATTACGCTCTTTTAAAAAGATCGGGTTTGCTGTAAGCGGAGAGGACGATGAAATATAGAAACTTATTGCTGGTGCTGTTGAGTATTCCCTGTATCATGGGTGCGGAAAGAAAGGTCGTGGGAGGCGTCGTTGCAACGGTGGACGGAACGCCGATAACGCTCTACCAGCTCGACCAGCGGGTCGAGATCCTGAAGCAGAAATACCCGGATTCCCGGGACCTCAAAAAGAAGGCATTGGACAATATCATCGATGATCAGCTCATCTTCGATGAGCTCAAGACCATGGGAGCATCCATAGAAAAGAGCGATGTGGACAACGCCATAGAGCAGATGTCGGAAGCCAATGGTGTATCCATAGACTCTTTGAAGGCCGATCTGAAAAGCAAGGGTGTGGACTTTGAAGCATACAGGGATGAGATCAAGAGCGAGATAGCGAGATCGAAGCTGGTCAGCTACAAATTCAGGACGGAAATTACCATAACGAACGACGACCTGCAGCGGTACTACCTTGCACATAAAAAGGAATTCACCGGGGTAAAACAGGCGGACATCAGCCACATTCTGATAGAAGTGCCGCCGGATACATCACCGCAGCGGCAAAAAAAGCTGCTCGAATCTGCCGATACGGTTATGAAGAAAATCAAAGATGGAGAATCATTCTCTGCAGCAGCCGAGCAGTATTCCGATGACAAATATACAAAGAAATCAGGGGGATACCTTGGTTATGTGGAGGAGGGGAGTCTTTACCCGGTGCTGAATTCTGCGATATTCAAGGCCCACCCGGGTGATATTTTAGGACCCATAAGGACGCCGGTCGGTTACGAGATCATCTTGATCAACGGATATAAATCATCGGAGCTTTTGCCGTTGAAAGACGTACAAGAGAAGATCCGCAATGACATCTATACAAGCAAGCTGGATGAAGCCCTCAAAAATTGGCTATTGACAAAAAGACAAAAAGCTATCATTACAATCTATAACGAACTTTTATAGCTGGAGGCATAAATGGAGCTACCAAGAATAGGTAAAGATGGAAATCAACATCATATCGGTCGATGATATAAAATCGCTCAAACCGAACACCAAAGGGATAAATATCGTTAAACTGTCCAACCTCGATCCCGTAAGGCTGAAGATCGGGAGGCCCGATAAAATCGCAGGGAAAATGATGGTAACGTACATCCGGGAGGCTGTACGGCTTGCAATGCTCGGCACGATCAATGCCATGGTGACCGCGCCTATCAACAAAGCGGCCATAAACAATGCGGGTTTTAACTATCCCGGGCATACGGAAATGCTTGCCGAACTCACCCGTACCGAAGATTACTGCATGATGCTCGTGGGCAAAAAGCTCAAGGTTTCTCTCGTGACGACCCACCTTCCCATACGGGAAATACCCAACACCATCACACCCGGCATGATATTCAAGACCGTCAAGCTGACGTATGAAGCACTGGTGGACTATTTCGGCATAAAAAATCCGAAGATCGCAATCGTTGCCCTGAACCCCCATGCAGGGGAAGA
>JAMDCL010000015.1 GCA_023489065.1 Deltaproteobacteria bacterium
GGATTGTTTTCTATGACCTTGAGATTTTCATTGTTAACGCCGAACAGGATCCGGGCAAGTTCATTTGACTCAAATACCTTGGTTGCTTCTTTTGTCTCCATATTTATGTTAATAACCTACTTAGCTGCATATTTGGGTGCAATTAATATATACGTTCCGTCCTGTACCGTATAATAGTATTCACTGCCGTAAGGGAAAGTCAAATCCTTACCCCGTACAATATGCCGGTCAACCAAAGCCTTGAGCGAGTCCGGATAACTGCCATACTCGAGTTTGTATATCTCCAGGGCATTGGTGAGTTTTATCTGTTGATACTTGCCGATATATTTCAATAAATTGCTATATCTTACCTCTCTTTTCGTCTCTTGCGTATTCAAAGGATTGATTTTTGAATAATAAAGAATCGTGAGAAGTATAACAATATTGACCACCAAAACGAGTACAGTCTTGCTTGCAGAAATAATTCTGGCAGCTAACGGTGTTTTTCTGGGTAGTATTTGTCCTTGGGGAACATGGAACGCTGCTATTTTCCCGGCTTTGAGCATATTGCCGAGTTCAAGGATTACCTCGTTTTTGCTCAACAGGCTCATGAAATAAATACTGCCCACGTTCCTTTTTCCGTCGATAAGTTCAAGGAGTATATCTTCCGTTGTTTTATGATGCTCTTCGGGTGTTGTCTCTGCCGGTATTTCCTCTGCCGGTATTTCCTCTGCCGCTTTTTGCATCTCTGCCGGTGCGGCTGTCCTTTCGATAACAAACTCTTCTTCTGCTTTTGTTTCTGCTTTTGGTCCTGTCTTGATTGCCGAAGCAGGATGGACCGGTTTTGGCTGTTCTTTTTCATCGATCGCTGTTTTCTGAAATACAACATCATCCCTATAGGTCCAATTACTATGAACGACTTCATCGACGACTCTCGAGGATTCCATTAATACAAATTCCGTATTCATCGGTTCAATGAGTTGAGGATCGTACTCTATCTTTTTTGGTTCAAACTCGTAGGTGCCGCTTTTCAGTGCATACATTCTGTGCAGGGATTCATAGGTTATTGACAGAATCAATCTTTTCATGGACGATACGGGTACTGAAAATCGTTTCGGTATATCCGCTTCGTTGATATCTTCCTTCTTTATCCCCGCCATCAATACCTTGAATTGACCGGACCCGAGCAATCCTGCTTTATGGAGTCTCTGTGCACTATATCGGACAGGCGCTTCGATCATGGGAACGGCCCTGACAATCATACCGTTTTCGATCATGATTTCAAAAACATCGTTTTTATCCGTGCCCTGTATATGCAGCACGCCGGTAACTTGCTGCGAAGTGACCATCTGTATAATGGATATAATATCAAATGTACCGATCGATCCCTTTAGTACCATTTAGCCTCCGCATGAACGGTAACCATAATATTCAACAAATATACGAGAATCAGGAAGAACAGGCTCAATGTGTTTACCATGCCGATGTACGGATTGAATACCGGGAATATCGGCGTTATAAGCCCGAACGAGGTCATATATTCCACGAGAAGATAGCAGAATACCGACAAGAGCAACATACCCCGTATCGTCTGCCCCCTGAGGATGCTGCCGCTCCCCGGTATGAACAGCGATGAAGCGATATTGATCATTTTCAATCTCTTTTTCCACCGGTAGACCTTCTGCGTTATTTCGATCCTTTTCTTGTTGTCTTTTATTTCATTTTTTATGTAAAACCTGAGGCAATCATTACAGATCGAATCCCTGTATTCGTCGCTCCTGTTCAAAGGATTGTACAATCTGCCGCACGATTTGCACCGGTAATACTTTGTAATGAATTTTGACAGAACCAATGTCCCCAAGAAGAAAAACAAAAGCCACAGTCCGAGAAACGGCAATTGTTTTGCAGACGGCCATTTTATAAGCCGGCTTACCATAACATCCGCAAGTCCTATTGCCGTAGCATTGTGAAAGGTATCTTTGAACATGATCAAAGCAAGCTCTCCGGGGGAAGGGAGCGCATCGACAAATATCCTGTTTATGCTGGCTTTCTGATAGAGCGAAGCGGCATAGCTGAATTGTGCGGGATCGATGCTTTTTGCGCTATCGAGTTCATTGGTCCCCTCTATATCCCCCTTAATAAGGTACAACTGTCCGAGATTATACCTTGCGGGGAAATAATTGGGGTTTACCGAAACCGCCTGTTTATAGTCACTTTCAGCTCCGGGAGTATTCCCGGTTGCGTATTCGAGATTTCCGATATTGCACAGGACCACAGGCAGGTTCCCGTGCCCGTTGTCCTGGAGCCTTTTATAGTACACATCTGCTTGCTGGTAATTGCCCACTCTCTTATAATAAACACCCATATACAGGTTGCTGTAAAGATCGCCCGGATGTTCGTCGGCATACGCCTTCAAAGTTTTGATATCCTGTGCGGAAACATTCCCGTATTGCATGTTCATGATGCCGGTAAAGGGTTCTTCCTCGGGTTTTAAGATAGTGGCAACGATAATCAGCAAGACGAACGTCAGTATGCCGAGAAAAACTATGAATCCGACGCTCACGATGCGCTCCGTTGTTTTTTGATAGATAAACGTGAGAAAAAGCCACAGGACCAAAAGCCAAAGGAACCCTGCTCCAAACAGGAACGGAAGCGCTAAAATAACGATTGAAAACAAGACAACTGCATACGCGGGTATATACTCAGGAAGAAAGGACTTAATCGACGAATAGATCTGCATCGAATACCTGATTATAAGGAGCAGGGAAAAGATAAAAAGTACGATCAATATCGAAAGGGTAATGTTGATGAGTCTGTTCGAAGCGAACCTCAGGATATTGTAGGGATCCTGGAAAAAGGCCGTGATGGCTTTCGCCAGATTTATGACCGCAAGGGTATAGTCCGCATTCCTGCCCCGGAGCATGGAATAAGAAAGTTCGAAGTACGGTTCTGACATCGAGGGTGACAGGAGTATGGCATAGTGCAAAAATTTCTTCTCGTGGTGCTCTTTGTATTTATCCAGTAAGACGAAGCTGTAAGGATAGAGATTCATAAAGCCTTCGTTGATTTTTATTTCGTTTATTTCCCGGACTTTTTGTTCGATGCCGCTTTGTGCCGCGTCATTGCTGACCCATGCATTGTGCAGAGCATCCACAAAGGTGGTCCCGGACGGCACGGTTGCTGTCTGGGTTGGAGAAACAGCAGCCGTGGTAGTGATCGCGGGATATTTCTGCAATTCAGGGGATACCGTCGTTTGGGTGAAGCAAAATGCCCGGGGAACAAAAAGCATAAGATGCATCACTATCGGAAAAACCGCAGCAATGAGTAATTTTTTGTTAACCATAAATGTCGATATTTTATATACCACCCCGTCAAATGAAGTCAATCTTGCTCTGCGGAGTATCTGTTCCATTTGACTTTATCCCTGCAGGATTTTAGAATTGACAACACAGTCAATAAAGGAGGGTGTATGGAATTGGCGTATAGCAACATACGGGAGATGATCGAAAAAAGGGCGGCGGACAGCGGAGACAAGGCCTACCTAAAATTTTATGACGATGTCGTAACGTTCCGTCAGTTTCATGAAAGGGTCAGCCGTTTCGCTAACGGATTGAAATCGATCGGGGTAAAAAAGGGCGATACTGTCCATGTCTATATGAATAATTCACCGGAATTCCTCTATGCCGCACTCGCGGCAAACGTACTTGGTGCCATTGCCGGACCCATTAACTGCTGGTGGAGTGCCGAAGAGGTAAAGTTTCTGCTGAATGACTCCGAAGGTAAGTACCTTGTTGTCGATTCCGCTTACTACTACACGATAGAAGCTATAAAGCCTGAACTGGCACACCTTCAGCGGATCGTTTACTATGGGGATGACGCGCCTGCCGGAACGGTTCCCTATAGAGACCTTATGCAGCATCCCGCCACTCCCGGTCATACGGACATGCAGCCTGACGATGATGCCTTTCTTTTTTACACTTCCGGCACAACCGGCAAACCCAAGGGTGCGCTGCTGACACATGCCAATGCACTGTATGCGGTTATGGGAATCCGCTCTGTTCTCCAGTCCGATGAAGAAACAGGAGACGAAGTCGCTTTGATCTTTTTGCCCCTGTTCCATGTCAATGCCATGATGTCCTTGATCAGCGCGCTCTATTCCGGTATCACCATCGTCTTAAGAACTACGTTTTCCGCTTCGGAATTCGGGGAGGTCGTCGAACGGTACGGTATAACGTTTTTCAGCGGGGTCCCTGCAATTTACAATATATTAATCCTGATTGCCGATGATGTAAAAACACACAACCTCGGCAGTTTGCGGTTCGGTGTGTGCGGCGCAGCACCGCTTGCGGAAGAAACCTTTAAGAAATTCGAATCGACGTACGGGATTAAGATCATCGAGGGATACGGGCTTACCGAGGGAACGGTTGCAAGCACGCTGAACCCGCTCAACGGAGAGAGAAAGATCGGTTCCATAGGCAAGGCCCTGCCCGGACAAGAGGTCAGGGTCGTCGACGATAACGGCAAAGAGGTGCCGGTGAACGAGGTGGGCGAGATTGTCATACGCGGCGGAGCGATTATGAAACGCTACCACAAAAGACCCGAGGAAACCGCACAAACCATCATCGATGGATGGCTGCACACCGGCGATATAGGCTATG
>JAMDCL010000004.1 GCA_023489065.1 Deltaproteobacteria bacterium
GATTGAAATGAAAATAGCGCGGGGATCCGACATATCATGTATTGTTTTTGCGAGAGATTTCTTTCCGGTCCCCTGCTCTCCATAAAAAACGATATTGCTTCCGGTCACTGCCAGTTTATCGCATTGCTCGAATATACGTATCATTTCCGGATTGAGAGATATAAGATGATGCCATTCCGTAAGCCGTTGATTTGTTTTAACCCGCTGCAAGGTTGTCTGCATACCCTGTTTTAATCTTTCATTTTCAACAAGCAGGGAGAATATCCACGCATAGAATCCGGTTATGGCCAGGGTAATGTTCGAAAAGGGACGCGATGCATTCGAATTCCATAAGTAGACTACACCATAAAGTGTCTTGTCCCTCAGTATGGGTACGACGATTGTTGCGAGTATCTTGAGCGCGGCTATACTTTTGGATGGCGAAAACCGTTCGTCCGTTAAGACATTATTCGACAGGAGTGGCTTCTTGTCCAGCAAAACCGTTTTTATTATTGTTTCGCTGAACCCGCTGAGAAATTCCATTCCATCTTTTTCCGCACCAACGAGTATAGTCGGTTCACCGTCTTCGAGTAAGAGCACCATGCCTTTTTCCGCAAAAATTTCATCCATCAATTGATTCAGTATTATTCTTGCTATACTTTTTAAATCATTATTATCATTGATATATTCTATATTTTTATAGGATTTTGATTCTACGGGTTTCTGGTCGTACTCGTGGTCATCCAAAAAAACCGCAGTATCTTCACCAGTTTCTATACGGTCGCCGAATTTCAACTTACCGTGTTTTACATATTTACCATTTACTTCTATACCTTTCCCTTTTATTGTTTCTACGCGATATGAATCGTCATCCGTTTTTTCTATGTAACAGAGCGCGTCATTTTTATCCGCAAGCCGGATATCTGCATCAAGAGATGCACTCAGTGTAGTCAATTTTTTTGAAAGTATAAAGATGCGGGAGCTGTTTTTAAATATCAATCTTGCCATTACGGCATTCTCCAGACAAACGCATCGACGATGCCGTACGACACGGTACCGGCCAAAAGCCAGAAAGCCGTGAGTTGGACGGCCTGCATATTGTTCGCCCATACGGGATTATTGTAACTCCCGTCATGGTTCTCTTTTGACTTTCTTATATAATAGGTCGATAAATTTACCGCCAATTCCGTCGCTTCGGCAATGAGCAAGATTGTTCCTTTTTTGTCATCACCCTTTGAATACTGGCCAACACCAAAGGGCACCAGTCGTAACCAATAACTATGCTCTTTCGGCTTCGGAAGCGATTGCAGAGTCACGATGGTTTGTTTTTTTATTTCGGTATAAGCCGATATCACGGTCGGCGGTACGATGACCGGGTTCATGACGAAATCAGGTTCCGCCAGGTATAATGCCTTCAATTCCTTTTTCATGTCATCATTCATACCTTTCGCATAGTAATCAAGTGCAAGATACAAATGAACAAGCGCGCCGGTCTTCGTCGTTTCCGAAAATGTATTTATCTGCTGGAGCGATTTAATGGAATTATCATAGTCCCCGTATTCATAGGAACGTATGCCCTGTTCAAGATAGTTGTTTTTCGTTTCTGCCCTGGATGATGCCGGGGAAAAAAGTACGATAAGCATCATGCAACACCCTATGATGCTTCTATACACACAATCAATACTACATTTATTGATAGATTTAAATTCCATACGTTCAAATAGCAGTGTCGGAAACGATCCGGCCTTATCCGCTGCATCCAGTCTCTCACGCATAGCCGGCGTTCCTCACTGAACAAATCTAAACTGTTTTGACCTAAAGAGCAAGAAGAACTGCATAAAAAACAAACAAGGGCGATTCATCTGATCGCCCTTGTTTTTGATTGTTTCCCCATTCCGCTTCAGAGGCTGTCCGATAATTACAGGTTGTCATTGCGAGCGACTGAAAGGAGCGTGGCAATCCCTGTATTTTTCATATGTTGTGAGATTGCTTCGGTCGTTCCACTCCCTCGCAATGACATTGTCGGACAGCCTGTTCACATGCGGAACCGTACTGCTTCCCTGTCGATGCCGCTCTTAAAACTTAACCTGCGGCACCTTCTGTGCATTCTCCGTTGCCTTGAAATAAACTTCCTTGGGTTCATAATGGAGAAAACCGGCTATGATGTTGGTCGGGAAGCTCTTGACAGCAACGTTGTATGCCATAACGGCATTGTTGTATCTGCGCCGCTCGACAGCTATTCTGTTCTCGGTTCCTGCCAGCTCATCCATCAAGCGGTTGAATGATTTATCTGCTTTGAGATTAGGGTAATTTTGTACAATCATGAGCAGCCTGCTCAACGCACTGTCAAGCTGGTCATTTGCGGCAAATTTGTCCTTCGGTGTTGTAGCCCCGCCAAGCCTGGCTGTTGCATCGGCGACATGCTCGAATATCGCTTTTTCGTGCTTTGCATATCCTTTTACCGTATTGACAAGATTCGGGATAAGATCCGCCCTTCTCTGCATGACGTTCTGTACCTGTGCCCATGAATTGTTGATATTTTCATTCAGTGTTACCAGCCTGTTGTAACTGCTGACAATGCTTCCGACAACGGATATCGCTATGACGAAGAATATCCCGAGTGCTATCAGCACTGCTATCCATTTTTTGCTCATACCCTTACTCCTTCTCTATAGAATTTATGACTTTCGAGATGCCTTCGATATACATTTCCAGTGTCCTGAAGGTGTCGCTTCTTTTTAACTTTTCTTTTTTTTCTCTTACCGCGATCAGTTTTAAAAACGGGGTTTGATCGAATTCGACGAGTTGTGAAATTTCATTCAGGATGTCTCTCTTGTGCGCGGGTGCATTCTTGCCCCTGAATCTCAACACGCCTTTGAAGAGGGCGATGAAGCTTGATATCGAGTTCACCATCAGCAGGGACGCTTTCTTTTCCGAATTTTGCATAAATAATGCCTGCCGGAGTTTAATCAGTTTACCCTTGAGTTCAGATTCGCATTGAAACCTTAAATTTTTCGGATCGATGACGATATTTTTTAGCGGATCTGACTCTCCATACACGAGAGTATGGTGCTCTATCATATCCAGCATCTCGATAGGAAACACGTCCTTGAACGAAGTCAGCTCATCCTGCGTAAAAACAAGCGGAGAGGGGTTGCCTTTGTAAAAGAACCAGGCTAATTCCCTGCCTATGGCTGCAATATCATTCATGGTAATCGTGGATACTATTGCCAGGGTATTGATGTTCGAATACCCTTCATGAAACTCGCCGGTATGAGAAGAGCCGTACATCACGAAACTCTTCAACCGTGTTCCAAGAATCCGTTTGAATACCTGTAAAATTCTCTCTAATGTTTCTTCATGCATAATAACCTCCTACCATCCTCCGGACGCACCGCCGCCGCCGCTCATACCGCCGCCGAATCCGCCAAAACCACCGCCGCCGCCGCCGAATCCGCCTCCGCCGCCGCCAAAACCGCCGCCGAGAAACATGAGCGTAAGGAACGGATGCCGTATTGCAAAATAAATAAAAACAAGGAATAGTAATACGCCAAGTATCATATTCATAGTTCCGGGTCCCCGGTTTCTGCCGGTTGTCGCAGCCGAGGCATGGGAGGATATGTCCCCTCGTTTTATGGATTTGGAAAGCGTATTTATTATACCGAGAGTACCTGCAAGTATACCCTGTGAAAACTGACCCTGCTTGAACGCGGGTATTACATCATGCCTTAATATGACACCGCTTTGCTCGTCGGTAAGACCTGGTTCGAGTCCATAGCCGACCTCGATCCGTACCCTCTTTTCTTTCATTGCAGCGATAAGCATCACACCATTATCCAGGCCTTTGACGCCGACGCCCCAGTGCTTGAAGAGTCTGTTTGTATATTCATCGATACCCATATCGCCTGTATCTTTAACTGTAACGACAGCGATCTGGATACCGGTTTGCTTGTTAAATGAGCTTATCGCACTGTTTAATGAGGCAACGGTGCTTTGATCCATGACACCAGCAAAATCGTTCACATAGCCTGTATAGTGAGGAAAATTGTAGGCCTTTGCGCTCACCGAAATGAACAGTGTTAAAGCTATGCTGCCGAGTATGGCTAAATATTTTTTCATATCAGGATAAATTAATCACTGATATGTAGAAGTCCATATGTTTAAAATTTAAAAACTCAAAATTGCATATTAAAAATAGAAGATGAATGCTTCAAAAACCAAATGCTTTCCTTGATTTCTCTTCAATCGAAATGCTATACATCAATGATAAGGAGAATTTATGAGCATAAAAGGTACAGCCTCACAGGCATTTTCAGAGGGCTTTAAACAGGCAATAGAACTTGGCCGGAAGTATTATCTTGCGTTTCTCATCCCCGTGTCACTCGGTCTTATCTGGGGTGTCGTGTCGCGCAGATATCTGTACGGCGGTATGATGGCACTCATGTCTTCACTGATGGTCAAGAACCCGGGTGCGAACGCAATCAATGATTTGCGGCATCTCATGATGGTCCTCATTCTCACCATGTCCATAAGCGTACTCCTCTGGATGATTACATTTGCGGGTGCCGGCTTGATCATGAAGAAACATTAGAGAGAATTTTACAGGTATTCAAACGGATTCTTGGAACACG
>JAMDCL010000078.1 GCA_023489065.1 Deltaproteobacteria bacterium
CGCCGGCAGCAAGCAGCATGCCCTGCGATTGTATGCCGAACAACTCCGCGGGCTCTAGGTTTGCAACAACAACGATACGTTTGCCCAAAAGCTCTTCTGGTTTGTATGATTTCCCGATACCGGCAACAATAGTTCTTCTCTCGCCGATATCAACATCAAGCTTGATAAGCTTATTCGATCCCTCCACCCTTTGAGCAGCAAGTATGGTACCGACCTTAAGCTCAACGGTTTTGAACTGGTCTATCGTAATCAATGGTGTAATCGGAGGATTAACAAACTGTGCTGCCTGCTTTCCGGAAGCACTCTTTTGCTGAGGTACAGAAGGCGGTTCCTGCCCTTTTATGCCGGCACCCTGTGTACCTGGTACTGCCTTTGCAGGATCTATTTTTTTTTCAAATAAAGGTTGCGCCTGCATGATTTGGACAGACGGTACAGCTACGCCCCATTGTGCTAATTGTTCAAGGCTTTTTCCTTTTGTGTCCTGGACTATGGCATTCAATATCTTGCTGGCAGTATCCGGCATAAACGGCAACAGATAGGCCGCTGCAATCCTTGTTGCCTCGATGGTATGATAAAGTCTTGTGTTCAGCCTTGCCGCATTTCCCGATTTTGCATCCTGCCATGGCTTTGTCCTGTCCACATATTTATTTGCCTCGCCGATAAACTCCCATAAGACCGAGAGTGCAGTATGGAACTCCAAGTTGTTCATGGAAGTTTTATATGCATCATAGAGCTGTGCAGCTTTTTGCTGAAGTGCTGTATCGAACTGGTCGGGGACATCCGGCACGGGCAATACGCCGCCTGCAAACCGCACGACCATACCCGTTGCCCTTGAAAGCAGGTTACCCAGATCGTTTGCGAGATCGCTGTTGATACGCGTCTGCATTGCAGTGCCCGAGAAATTACCGTCAAGGCCGAAGGGGACCTCGCGCATCAAAAAGTACCGTGTTGCGTCGGCGCCGTAGTCATTGACCAGGGATTCGGGAGAAACGACGTTACCGAGGGATTTGCTCATCTTTACGTCTTCGATGGTCCACCATCCATGTGCAAATATATGTTCGGGCAGAGCTATGCCTGCGGACATGAGGAATGCAGGCCAGTACACGGCATGAAACTTTATGATGTCCTTGCCCACGATGTGGATACTGGGCGGCCAGAAATCTCCAAACTTGCCTTCATCGCTTGAGAACCCGGCTACGGTCAGATAGTTTAAAAGAGCGTCCAGCCATACATAGATCACCAGTTTAGGGTTATCGGGGACTTTAATGCCCCATTCAAACCCCGCTCTTGTTATGCTCAGGTCCTTCAGCCCGTCTTTTACAAAGCTCAGGATCTCGTTCCTCCGGGAAACGGGAAGGATGAACCCGGGATTCGACTCGATATGCCGAAGCAAGGGCTGCTGGTACTTTGACAATCTGAAAAAGTACCCTTGCTCCTGCACCCTTTCCACGTCCCTGCCGCAAACAGGACACTTTCCGTTTACAAGCTCCTTCTCGGTCCAATACGACTCATCAGGAACACAGTACCACCCTTCGTACAATCCTTCGTAGATGTCCCCGTTCTGCTTCATCCTTTGCCAGATCTCGTATACAACTTTCGCATGACGCTCTTCGGTGGTCCGTATGAAATCATCGTTGCTTATGTCGAGCATGCTCCAGGCGTTTTTAAATCTTTTTACAACGGTATCCGCAAGCGCAATGGGCGTTATGCCCTGCTGCTCTGCAGACCTCTGTATCTTTTTGCCATGTTCGTCGGTACCGGTCGCAAAAAGCACCTTCTCCCCGCACAGGCGTTTAAACCGTGCAAGAACATCCGCTGCAACCGTTGTATACGCGTGACCTATGTGAGGAACGTCATTTACGTAGTATATCGGTGTTGTTATATAAAATCCTTTATTTTCCGTTTTTAAGATCGGATCTCCCGCCATGCATACTCCTCTCAACCGAACAATCCCTTGAGCTTTACCTCGGTATGTTTGAACTTGGCCTTTTCCCCGTTTTCCAGCAAGACGATCACATTCATACCCAGCACATCATGACCCACGACCTCGCCGGTGCCGAGCGGGGTTGAAACCTTCTTGTTCAGTTTCGGCAAAATATTGAGCGCCTCCACATACAGATCGTATTCATACGTCAGACAGCACATGAATTTTCCACAGACGCCGGAAAGCTTATGGTATGTCTGTGGTAAGCCCTGCGGCTTTACGTGTTTGAGCGTAACGGAGTTAAAGGTTTTCAAAAATGTGCTGCAGCACAATTCCCTGCCGCATGGACCGACACCGCAGATAATTTTCGACCGGTCTCTGGCACCTATCTGGCGCATCTCTATATGCGTGTGGAAACGCTTTGCAAGATCCTTTATCAGATCACGGAAATCAACCCGTGTCTCCGAGACAAAATAAAACAGCGCCCCGCTGCCGTCAAAGAAAAACTTAACATCGACGACGGAAAGCGTCAACCCGAGTTCTGTTGCTTTATTCTGGCAGTACATCTTTGCCTCTTTTGCCCGCTGCAGCAGGATTTGTTCTTTCTCGGCATCGTCGAGCGTAAACGGCCGTACCACCTTTAACAGAGATTTTATATTTTCATCCGGCATTTCCATCTCGAACGGTTCCACTTTGACCCTGCCGGTCGATATCCCGTTCTTTGTCTCGATGATGACCTTTTGGTTCCGTTGTATTTTTAAATCCGACGAATCGTATACCTGAAGCTCGTGGGAAAACTCCGGCTGGATTTTTGTAACCCGTTTAGTTGTCATTATTGTCACCTGTTAGTTGGAATAGTACATGCTCCATAATCATTTGAGGGCTTATGTTCAGTTCATAGGCAGAACGCGCCTTTTCGAGGGATACGGCAGCATTTATTATGGCATGAGACCGGAATTGCCGAGAAAATGCGGTTATTTCCTGCTGGAACCCTTTATTCCGTATCAACCCGGGGTTGTTCTGAATAAGAACTGAATCGATGAAGAATGACAACATGATATCGACAATCTGTTCAAAATGTTCTTTATAGGTTTGTAATTTAAATTTTTCTGCAAGTTTTACCATAGAAGCCGGCTCTTTTAGCTCTGCCAGTAATGCTATCATCTTTTTTACATCGTTTTCAATGTCATCCGGTGCAGTATATTTTATACCCCCGTCCGAGAGAAAACTCAAATAATTTAATTGTTCTTTATTAAGCGTAGTTATAGAGGCAAGTATTTCTTTTATGCTTTCTTCGGAAAGCCTGTTGAACCCGACCTTTATAAGCCTCGACTGAACGGTCGGCAGCAGACGCGCATAGGACGACGTTATGAATATGATCGTGACCCACGGCAGCGGCTCTTCCAGGGTTTTCAGCATGGCATTCTGTGCATGCACATTCAATTCCGATGCATCGTCCACGATGAGTATTTTTTGTTTGCCTTCAAAAAGCGGCATGTGAAGCCATTCTATGACGCGCACCATGGTTTCCATCTGCGAAGACTCATCCGGTATAGGTACGGCGATCTGCATGACATCGGGATGAATGTTGTTTTCTATTTTTTTACAGCTTACACATGTATCGTCGGATAACCATGCCCATTGTTTTTCCCCGCTGCAGTTTATGGCCTTTGCCATATTTAAGGCAGTAAGGTGCTTACCGATACCCGGTCTTCCAAAGAAGAGAAACGAACTGTTTATACTTTTATTCTCTATAAACTTTTCTATAATGGTTATGGCCCTTTGCTGGCCTTTTATATCGAGGAGTGACATGTTTTGTTGTTTAAATCTTTCATCTTGATTTTTTATTATTGAATCTTGAATTTCTTCCTTCTTGAGTTTGTAATCTTGAATCTTTAATCTTGAGTGTTGAATTTCTTCCTTCTTGAGTTTGTAATCTTGAATCTTTAATCTTGAGTATTGAATTTCTTCCTTCTTGAGTTTGTAATCTTGAATCTTTAATCTTGAGTATTGAATTTCTTCCTATGCCTGCCCATCCGAAAAAATCATCCCTAATCTGTTCGTGTATCTCACCAACACCCTTATTCGCATCTATGACCGCTATTCTTTCCGGCTCCTGATGCGCTAAAGCCAGATATCCTTCCCTGACCCTCTCGAAAAACACCCTGTCCATCATTTCGATGCGTGTTTCGCCGCTCCGTGCCGTCATCCTGCGCTTTGCCGTTTCATAGGAACAATCGAGCAAAAATGTCCGGTCCGGCCGCACCGGTAAAACAAATATATTTTCCAATACCTTGATGGTATCCAGGTTCAGGCCTCTCCCGTAGCTCTGGTAAGCAACCGTTGCATCATGGAACCTGTCGCACAGTATTATTTTTCCCTTTTGCAGCCCGGGTTTGATCAATTCTTCGATGAGCTGTACCCTGCTCGAGAAAAACAACAAAAGCTCTGCAGCGGGCGCTATATAAAGCCGCTTATCCGCGAGCAAAGACCGTATTTTTTCTCCTGCATTCGTACTGCCGGGCTCGCGCATTTTGATCACACCGGCTTTTTTTAATAAAAGCTCTTTATACAGCAATTCAAGCTGCGTTGTTTTGCCGGATCCGTCGATCCCCTCGGT
>JAMDCL010000067.1 GCA_023489065.1 Deltaproteobacteria bacterium
TTGTTCGTTACGTTGTCGATACGCCGGATTTCGGTGTTGTTCGGATGATAACCGATAACAATCAGCATGCCCTGAAGATACTCAAGGATGGCGGATTTACGACCAGGACCACGGACGTCATCGCAGTCAGGATCGAAAATAAGCCCGGCAGTCTGTTCGATATACTGTCCGTGCTTGAAAAGAAAGACCTTAATATAGAATACCTTTATTCTTACGCTGCAAGCCCTCACGAGCAGGCTATTCTGCTGTTCAGATTCGATGATAATGAATCTGCACAAAAGGCACTGTCGGATTCAAACATCGCGATATTGTCTACAGAAGAACTGGTAAAATAAAAGGTTCTTGTTCCCTTCCCTTTTTATTTTATAAATAGTATGATGATTCGTGAGAGAAACACCAAATAAAAGAAGGAGGGCTTTATGAAAAAATCCTTTCAAGATCGGATCGGCGATCCCTGGCTGACAGGAGGCGTGTTATGACGACAACCAAAGAGGGCATGATAAAATCCAAAGACAATACGGAGATATTTTACAAATACCTGCTTGCAGATAAGCCAAAGGCCTCCGTATTGATTGTACACGGACTCGGAGAGCACCTCGGCAGATACGACAACGTAACGAACAAACTCAAAGAGTATAACCTTTTTCTCCTCGATCTCAGGGGCCACGGCAAGTCGGGGGGCAAAAGAGGGCACGTTATGCGTTTCGACGAGTACCTTGATGATGTGGATACACTCAGAAACGAGGTGAAGGGGCTTATCCGGGGGAAGACATTCATTCTGGCCATAGTATGGGAGGGCTCATCGTTCTGCGGTATGCGATCTACAGGCCCGAAGGTATCTCAGGCGTTGTCGCATCAGGCCCGCTCCTCGGGGTGAACGTGAAGGTGCCGAAGATAAAAGATGTGATCGGCAGGCTTGTTGCCAATCTCGCGCCGGGCCTGTCCATGAGCAATGAGATAGATACGGGCAAACTATCGCACGATAAGGCCGTGGTAGATGCTTACAACAACGACCCCCTTGTCCATGCAAAGGTCAGTGCACGATGGTACGTCGAAATGGTAAAGGCAATGGAGGATACAAATGCGAATGCAGGCAGATTGTCCATGCCGTGTCTGATACTTCACGGCAGTGCAGACGCGCTTACAAACCCGAGGTCATCGAGGGAGTTTTTCGAAAAGGCCGGTTCCAAAGACAAAACGTATAAACTGTACGAAGGCTATTATCACGAGGTATATAATGAGGTCGAAAAGCAGAAGCCGCTTTCCGATATGGCGGAATGGCTGAACAAGAGGGCTGAGGAGTAACCATGTACAAATACAAAACCATCAAAGAACTGATATCCGGTCAGGCTAGAGCAATGCCGGACAAGGTATTCATGTATTATAAGGATATGACCAAAACCCTGCGGGAACTCGACGACCTGTCGAATAAAATAGGGAACGGACTGCTTTCGCTGGGCATTCAAAAGGGTGACCGGGTAACCATGCTGATACCCAACAGGCCGGAGTTTATCTATGCATGGTTTGCCTTGATGAAGATCGGCGCGGTCATGGTACCGGTCAATATACAGTTCAAACCGGACGAGATAAAATACATTATCGGCAACTCCGAGGCGCGTGCCCTGATAACGACCGGCCTGTTCCAGGACACGGTCGCAAAGATACGGGGCGAACTGCCGCAGTTGCAGCATATCATCGTCATCGATCCAAAAGATAAGGCAGGCATAATTCCCTTTGAAGATGTAGTATCGGGGAATCCGTCTGAGCCTGTAGTTGCTGTCGGTGAGTATGATTATGCATCATTCATCTATACCTCCGGCACCACGGGTTATCCCAAGGGCGTAATAGACACGAACCGCAATTATATCGCGAATGCCCACCAGATCGCCGAGGCCGCCGATTTTACCGAAAAGGACAGGGCTATGCTGATACTGCCGCTGTTCCATTGCAATGCACAGGTCGTTACGGTACTCGCACCGCTCTACGCAGGAGCAAGCTTTATTCTCATGGAAGGGTTTTCTCCGAAGGAATTTTTGCCGGCGATCGATAAATACAAGCCTTCGACATTCAGCGCCGTCCCGACGGTCTACGCAATACTGAACAGCCTGCCGGATGCCGAGAAGTACGACCTTTCCTCCCTGCGGTTTGTTATATGCGGTGCGGCACCCATGCCGGTCGAGGTATTCAACACATTCGAGAAAAAGTACAAGGCATTTATCCTCGAAGGCTACGGTCTTTCGGAGGCGGCATGCGCCAGTATCATAAACCCATTGAAAGGCAAGAGAAAGATTGGTTCTATCGGCAAGCCCCTCCATGGCCAGGATGCAAGAATACTCGATGAAAACAACAAGGAGATAACACAGGGGCAGATCGGGGAGATCTGCATAAAAGGCGACGTCGTCATGACCGGTTATTACAAGAATCCTGAGGCAACCGCAGCCGCGATAAAGGACGGCTGGCTGCATACGGGTGATCTCGGTTACATGGATGAGGAAGGGTATATCTTTATCATCGGCAGAAAAAAAGAGATGATCATCCGCGGCGGCGAAAACATCTACCCGAAAGAAATAGAAGAGGTATTATACAAGCATCAAGGCGTGCAGGATGCCGCGGTCGTCGGGATCCCGGACCCAAAATGGGGAGAAGAGGTTTTCGGCTTTGTTGTACCCAAACAGGGAATGCAACTGTCTGAGCAGGAGCTTGTAGGCTTCTTAAAGGAAAAGGTAGCGGACTACAAGATACCGAAGAAATTTATCGTTTCGTCGTCCTTCCCGAAGACGGCAACCGGCAAGATTCAGAAGAACAAAATCATCGAGCAGTACGCGCAGGAACACAGTATCGATCTTTCAAAGAAGTTCGCCGCAAAAAAATAACAGAGAGAGCACTTTTTTAGATGGAGATGTGCCCCATGAGAAACAAACTCTTTTGAAGATAAGAAATACATTTATCTTCCCATGATATACACAATAGCGTTGCGTGAAAAGAATGAACCTCTCACATTCATTCATGAGGGATTCCAGCATGCCTCGATCTCCATGCGGTCATTCAAGATCGGTGTATGAACCGGCATAGAAAGTCATTTTAAGAAAATCCCGAAGGTAAGTCCCCTGAAAATCAAGGGCCATTATTGCGTTTATGTTTCCGGGTTATTTTGATGCCTGCCGGTTGCCGTGTCTATTGCTTGTACAAGCTCGTCCGGTCTCTGGGAGCCGATCAAAATCCTCTTTCCGCTGACAAGCTCCAGCTGTACGCCCCGGTTGCCGCTTACATTGTATGCCCAGCCCCTGCGTCCCCTGTGTATGCCGTATCCACCGGCGTCCCTGATAGGCCTGTAGGTACAGGCTTCATACGTCTTCAGCGTTTCAAAAGGGATACTTCGGAAAGAACGGTGAAAAGGAATAAAGCGCATATATAACCCGTCGCTCCTGACCTCTGTGATAAGCCTGGCGGCAAAGAAAATTACAAAAATCCCGGTTACAATAACAATTTGAATTATCCCGATGACTGCAAGCCTGCCATCCGGCATGGGTTTGTTTCCCCATGGATGTCCTAAAACAAGCTGCTGGAACATACCATTTCCGAAGAGTGCTATAACAAAAAGGGTAATGATAAAAAACAAATAAAGCGGCAGTCTGAACCGCTGCTCTTCTTTGAAGATTGTATTGGATGGTTTATTCATGAGACCTTCTATAATTGCTTATTTCCTCCCTGTCCACAGAAAGCGGGTATAAGAAAAACACGACTTTGGTTTTGCGTTGCTCCCCGTTGAAAAAAAACAATAACGCCCTTTCTGCGGATCATGAGCGTGCTGTAAAGGAGTACAGTGTCCGGAGCAAGGTAAACTCTTCTTGTGGACGGATATCGATGTTTACTGTATAGTTATTCAATCATGAAACGTGTGTTGCTCTATATAGTTGCCGGGTTAATTTTCCTGTCCGCAGCGTTGTTTTTTATTTATCCTTCCCTGGAAAGAACACTCTACCTGGGAGATACGCCGCATCATGCAGATGCCATTATCGTTCTGAGCGGAGACCTGGAGCCGTATTTTTATCGTACAAAGAAGGCGGTCGAGCTTTATAAGCAGGGATACGCGCCGTATATCATCTTCTCGGGATACGGCTCCGGGGGTGACAATGCCGAATTCCTTTCCAGGATAGCCCTGCATTACCATATACCGGAGCAGGCAATCATCATAGAGCCGAATGCAAGGACTACGTATGAGAATTTTTTCTTCTCGAAGCCCCTTATTTTAAAACACGGGTTCAGATCGATCTTGATTGTCACGTCTCCCTATCACCAGCTGCGGGCTTACCTCGTCGCAAAAAAACAGTTCAAGGGTACAGACGTCATGATCTACAACTGTGCTTCTCACGCGCCGCAGAGCAGTACAGGTAGTCTAAAAAACAGAATACGCGAGGCGAAGTTCGTAATGATGGAATATTTTAAAATAGTGGGTTATTACCTGTTAGGGAGGATAGAGTAGTGTGCGGCATTGTTGGTGTGGTATATTCCGGCGGTAAAAAAGTCTTCTGTG
>JAMDCL010000016.1 GCA_023489065.1 Deltaproteobacteria bacterium
TGAGGGCGGTTCTTGAACTCGCAGGTTATAAGGACGTTGTTGCAAAAATATTCGGTTCCCACAATCCGCATAACGTTTTAAAAGCAACCATGGATGCGCTTGATAATCTGCCCGAATTGAAAGATGTTATGCCGCAGCAGGATGAAGCACTACCACTTCTGAGTGATAGTACCGTGATTAATAAATAGCAGTTTTGCGAGGAGAGTATGAATCTATCTACATTAAAAAAGCCTGAAGGTATGACAACACAAAGGAAGAGGATTGGGAGAGGAACAGGTTCTGGTTTTGGTAAAACCGCAGGGAAAGGACATAAGGGACACAATGCAAGATCCGGAGGCGGTGTAAAACCTGATTTCGAAGGCGGTCAGATGCCGTTGAAACGCCGTATGCCAAAGTACGGATTCGTGAATACCAATCGCGTCCAATACCAGGTTATCAATATGAAAGCATTCGAAATATTTTCAGATAATGAAGAGGTATCCATAGAAAAGATGGTTGAAAAAGGCATGATAAAAGGAAATAAGCCTGTCGTTATTCTGGGGAACGGGGACATTCATAAAAAATTGGTGATATATGCACACCGCTTTTCCCAGCAAGCAAAGCAAAAGATCGAAACTGCAGGCGGTAAAGCAGAGGTAGTTTCAATTGTTAGATAATGTCGTAAACATTCCGAAGATACCCGAACTCCGCAAACGGCTGCTCATCACCCTCCTGATACTTACTCTCTACAGGTTAGGGGTTGCCATACCGACTCCGGGGGTCAATGCACATGCACTTGCCGCATTTTTCAGCCAGAATACAGGGACATTGTTCGGCTTGTTCAATCTGTTTACCGGCGGTGCATTCGAACATTTCTCCATAGTTACGCTCGGTATCATGCCGTATATTTCTGCGGCAATTATTATAGACCTGCTGACCGCGGTTTTTCCCTATCTGGAAAAACTCAAAAAAGAGGGAGAACTCGGCAGGAAGAAGATTGTACAGTACACCAGATACGGGACGGTGCTCATCAGTCTTGTTCAGGGATTTGTCATAAGTTACGGACTCGAAAGCATGCACGCACCGGGCGGCATTTCGATCGTTATCAACCCGGGTTTTTCTTTCAGACTCCTCAGTACCGTTACCCTGACGGCGGGTACTATACTCCTTATGTGGCTCGGCGAGGAAATAACGGAGCGTGGTATCGGCAATGGCATTTCGCTTATCATTTATGCGGGTATCGTGGCACGGATGCCGTCGGCAATATTTAATACCTTCAGACTCGTCAGAAGCGGTGAAATGAACCTCGTGGTATTGCTTTTCATTGCTGTTTTGATGGTCGCGGTCGTTGCGTTTATCATATTCGTCGAACTGGGACAGAGAAAAATACCGGTACAATATGCCCAGCGTGTCGTCGGCAGGAGAATGTACGGAGGACAGGAGACGTTTCTTCCCTTAAAGGTCAACACATCGGGTGTTATTCCCCCAATCTTTGCCTCTTCTTTATTGATGGTCCCGGCTACGATTACAAGTATGGCAAGCGTATCCTGGCTGAGTTACCTGAGGACATACCTGACGCCGGGGAATTATATGTATGATATATTTTACGCTGTTCTGATAATCTTTTTCACCTTTTTTTATACAGCGGTTACGTTTAACCCCGTTGATGTAGCTGACAACTTAAAGAAGTATGGCGGATATGTGCCCGGTATAAGGCCAGGCAAGAGTACCTCGGATTATGTTGACAAGATACTGACCAGGATTACCGTTGGCGGGGCGCTCTACCTCGCTGCAGTCTGTGTGCTGCCGACCATCCTTATCAGCAGGTTTAATGTGCCGTTTTATTTCGGAGGTACATCGCTCCTTATCGTTATAGGTGTAGCTCTCGATACAATCTCTCAAATAGAGTCTCAGCTTATTATGAGAAATTATGAAGGGCTCATGAAAAATGTAAAAATGAAAGGAAGAAGGTGGTAATATTATGATTCGACTATTATTGATCGGCCCCCCGGGAGCGGGGAAAGGAACGCAGGCAACTATAATAAGCAAGAAATACGGTATACCGCAGATAGCGACCGGCGACATGCTGCGCCAGGAAGTTAAGAGCGCAACCGATCTTGGAACAAAGGCAAAGGCATTTATGGATAGAGGCGAATTGGTTCCGGATTCTCTTGTTATAAGTATGCTCGAGAAGAGGCTGAAAGAGAAGGACGCAAGTAAAGGATTTATCCTGGACGGTTTTCCAAGGACCGTGGCTCAGGCAGATGCACTTGACGGCAAATTTAAAGAATTAAAAATTGATAAATTTGTTGTTATAGAGCTGAAGGTCAACGAGGAAAGCATCATTCAGAGGTTATCGGCACGGCGCGTTTGCAACAGTTGCGGCAAGATCTTCAATTTGATGACCGAGCCTCCTCAGAAAGACGGCACATGCGATGACTGCAAGGGCAGCCTTTACCAGAGGGATGACGACAAGGAAGTTACTATCAGGGAACGGTTCAAGGTCTATAACAGCAAGACAGCTCCTCTGATCGAATATTATGCTAAGAAAGGCATGCTGAAGACCGTTACTGCGGACGGCAGCATAGAAGCAATAAACAAGAGCATATCTGCAATCATCGATAAGGCATTTAATGGTTAGTGTTAAGACCGCTGAAGAGGTAAAAAAAATTTCAGAAGCATCTCATATCGTCGCTATTATTCTGCAGGAACTTTCTACCAGCGTAAAGTCAGGCATGAGTACGGAAGAGATCAATACGATGGCTGAAAACATGTTAAAAAAATACGGTGGCAGTCCTGCATTTAAAGGGTACAGAGGGTATCCGGCAAGTATATGCGTATCAATCAATGATGAGATTGTTCACGGTATACCGTCACCCAAAAGGATAATAAAAGACGGAGATATTGTAAGCCTGGATTTTGGAGTTTTGATGAATGGATTCTTTGGCGATGCAGCGATTACCGTTCCTGTAGGCAGGATAAGTGAAACCGCGGAACACCTCTTGAAAACAACGAAAGAATCGTTAAATCTTGCAATTAAAGAGGCGAAAGTCGGTAACAGACTGTATGATATCTCAAGTACTGTACAGGAATATGCTGAGCGTAACGGATTCTCGGTTGTAAGGGATTTTGTCGGACATGGTATCGGCAGAGCGCTTCATGAAGATCCACAGATACCGAATTATGGTCAAAAGGGAAAGGGTATGAAACTGGAAAAGGGTATGGTTTTTGCTGTGGAGCCCATGATAAATGAGGGTGATTATCGCATCAAGATAGATGCTGACGGCTGGACCGCAAGAACCCTGGATGGTTCTTTATCGGCTCATTTTGAACACACGATAGTGGTTGATTATGATCACGGTATTGTGTTATCAAAGGTAAATTGATATGCCGAAGGAAGATGCTATCCTTGTAGAAGGAACCGTTTTAGAAACCCTGCCCAATGCCATGTTTAAGGTAGAACTTGCGAACGGACACAAGGTGCTTGCCCACATCTCGGGAAAGATGCGAATGCACTATATAAAGATATTGGCCGGGGATAAAGTTACCGTTGAGTTGTCCCCCTACGATTTGACAAAGGGAAGAATTGTTTACAGGAGTTGATAGATGAGTATTTTTGAGGAGGAGATATGAAGGTTCATGCATCGGTGAAAAAAAGATGTGCGAAATGCAAAGTAATCAGAAGGAAAGGCGTTGTGAGAGTGATCTGTGAAAACCCAAAACATAAACAAAGGCAAGGATAGGAGGTACGTATGGCGCGTATAGCGGGTTTAGACCTGCCGAAAAATAAAAATATATGGATTGCTCTTACCTATATCTACGGTATAGGTAAATCTTTATCTTCTTCTATTCTGAAAGAAGCCGGAATAGAGTATAATAGAAAAGTGGAAGGGTTAAAAGAAGATGAACTGGCAATTATAAGAAAGATAATAGAAAACAAGTATAAGGTCGGCGGCGATCTGAAAAAAGACGAAAAGACAAACATAAAGCGTCTTATCGATACGAACAGCTATAGAGGGATGAGACACAAAAAGGGCCTGCCGGTAAGAGGGCAGAGAACCCATACGAACGCACGGACGCGCAAAGGGCCGAGAAGACAAACCGTCGGCGGCCTGAAAAAGAAAGAATTGAAGAAATAGGAGGCTGAATTTGGCTACACCGAGGAAAACGAAGAAAAAAATAAAGAGAACGGTCAGTACGGGTATTGTACATATTCAATCTACATTTAACAACACGATAGTGACCATTACCGACAACGAAGGAAATGTAATGATATGGTCGAGTGCAGGGATCAAGGGGTTCAAGGGATCCAAAAAGGGTACTCCTTTTGCTGCACAGCTTGCTGCGGAAGATGCAACCAAAAAAGCAATGGACCTTGGCATGAAAAGCATTGTCGTGTATGTTAAGGGACCTGGTGCAGGAAGGGAATCGGCAATACGGGCAATACAGGGAACGGGGATAAAAATCCTTGCTATCAAAGATGTTACTCCTATACCCCACAATGGCTGCAGACCGCCGAAA
>JAMDCL010000148.1 GCA_023489065.1 Deltaproteobacteria bacterium
GAAATTAAAGAAAACATACGGTGTAACAAACTGGTCGAGTCCGAATATACCGCCCAGGTTATACTTCGACGTATAACTAATATTGGGGTTTGTAAAGGAAAGGTTAACATTCGAGACCTGCAAACCGCCATACGTAACGGTATTCAAATTTTTAAACGCCGCAAAAACCGCTCCGCTGTATTCAAAATTATTTACGCTGCGCACGCCGTTGCCGCTCTGGGTATTATGGATGTCCGCATTGATGTTGATGGTAAACCTGCTTCTATGGGGATCCGGCAGGGACAGACGGAACCCTCCGCCATACGAGCCGCCGAGATAGCCTTTAAAATTGGGATCGGAAAGCCAGATATCGCTAAACCCTCCATCCGCATAGATACTCAACTGACTAACGATATTGTACCGAGCCAGTATGGAAAATCCCTTGGAAGACATATCCGCATCCATGCTGTCCGAAGAGGTAACCCTGCGCATCGTGTAATCAATGCCGAATCCAAGAGAAACATCTCCTGTTTTCTGTCCGACGGACGTGGCGCCAATGGGTACTGCCCTTGCCGTTTGGGGCAGACAGAGGAGGGCAACAAGAATGGCAAAACCACATACTTTCCTTCTCGTATTGTAGGGGCGGGGTGACCCCGCCCTTATCTGTTTTAAATTCCGCTTTGATTCCATCTTACTGACCGTACTGGTTCATGATCGTCGGGGTTATGTCGTTGGCCGCTGCTATGGCTGAAAACACATCGACCGCGGGCTGAACCGGTGTTCTGGTGAAGTCCGTCGTTGTTGTCGGAATCAGTCCGCATTTCGGCGTGGTACAGCTTGTAAAATTATCCACGTAGAACAGTCCGAAGTTCTGGGCATAGCCTGATGTCCATTCATAATCATAGTCCATGGTCCAATACATATAGCCGAGCATGTCGGCACCCTGGTTGATGGCGTTCTTTACGGCCTGGATATTCTGCACGATGTACTTCGCCTTCCCGACGGGGTCTGCATCGCCGTAGCCGTTTTCCGTTATCAGCATGGGCAGGTGGTAGCGATGCGCATACTCAACCAGTATACCGGTCAAGCCCTGCGTTTCCGATGGGTTCTGCGCAGGACAGCCAATCGAGCTTAAGGGAATAAACGCGCCTATGGTTGAATCGCAGGGCAGGGCATTGATAGGCTTTAAAAACCCTGCGGGAGCAGGCACAACATAATCGTTGTTGTAGTAGTTGACGCCTATATAATCAAGGGTATGAGCCCATTCAGGATGGTACGTTGTATTTGTTGTTCCGGTGAGCCCGTTATCAAAGATACCCGTTGTTGCTGCATCGAGATACGTGAGATTATATGCGTGATCAAAGGCTTTTGCAGCTGCCGCTGATGCGGCATCGCCCGGTATTGCACTGGAAAAAATGGAATTTTCCGCTATACTTACCATTGCATTCGGCTCGATTGCGTGGATGGCATGATAAGCCAGAGCATGTCCCATGATCATGTTCTTTACCACGGTAACAACGCTTGCACCGTGTGGCATGATTGGAGCAGTAAGATCCGGGAGATTATTGAATCCCGGGGGAAATACTCCCATGATATACCCGCTCAGGGTATCTGGTAATGGTTCATTCTCGGTAATCCAGTATTTTACCGTCGTCGAGAATTGCTGCGCCATGAACGCCGCATAGCTGGAAAATGCGTACGCGGTCAGCGTGTTCGTCCAGCCGCACAGGCTTGTAGGAGTACAAATAGAAGTCGTGCTGGTAGGTGTATCGACCCACTGGGGTAGTGTCCAGTGGAGAAGCGTGACAACCGGCGTCAGGCCGTGGGCCTCGAGTGAGGCTATGACGTCCTTATAGTGCTGGACCTCGACCGGATCTATATCTCCGGATGTCAACGGCATACCGATCACCGCCGGTGGATTCGGTTCAATCCTTGACCATTCGAACGTCAGCCTGAATGCGTTCAGGTGCATTGCCTGAGCATTGGTAAAGTCCTGTGCATAAAGGTTATAAAAATTATCAGCAAGCCCGACCGGCGGAGTGTTGCCCAGCTGCTCCCAGATATACCAGTCGTTATTGGTAATGCCGCCCTCGCTCTGTTCCGCTGCCGTCGAAGCGCCCCATAAAAATCCTTTTGGAAATGTCTTGGTACCGCTGCTGCTGCTGCTCGAACAGGACATTATCGTTGTTACACCCAAAACCAAAGCGATTACGGAAATTACTATACCTTTTTTCATACCTCCTCCTTTTCGTATCGTGTCATTCCTGCCCCGTATCCGATTACAGGGTAATTCATGATTTGCCACTACACTGCCTTTCTGGATTCCCGTTTACACAGGAATGACAAAATGGTTGTTTTCATTTATTATTTCTTCCCGGATTCTTCTTTTACCCTCTTTCTTACGGCTTCTATGACACCCGGCAGGGTCTGTTTTGTACCTATGTTTATTATCCAGTCCGGTATCGCGCCGCCGGGATCCGAGAATACCGTATAGGTCACCAGTGTCCTGTTATTATCGAGCGGCACCAGCTCCCAGGAACCGTCATTGGTTTTCAGATTACCCAAAACAAGCGACCAGTGCTGGTACCATCTGCCCGAGGTGACGAAATCATCGAGCTTTATGATATACCATCTGTTCGTTGCAGGCCAGGGAACATTCAGCAGACTGAAAAAATAGCCTGTTGTGCCGGTCATTGTATCCACCCGGTGCTTTTTCAGGAATTGGATGAGCTCTTTCGGGTCACCGGTATTGTAGTCGAACTTCAATGCCTTTGCCCGGTCGATTGCATCCGGATTGACGAGGATACTTTCCAGCATCCGCGGCATAAAATGCACAAAATCATTGTTTTCGTGTATCACAGTCCATACCTGCTGGGGAGGGGCATTGACAATGCCTATCGCAACACCCTCTTTTACCTCGGTACCCTTAACGGATTCAAGCTGCTTCACGATACCGCCGTCTTTGATGACCGCCCATTGATCCGGGGTTATGGACGAGGCATGGGCCGGAGAAGATAGTGCGGCTATACAGACAATCATTATGCTTTTGATCATTCTTAACGTCATATACGTCTTCCTTCCCCTCGTATTTTGGCGGGCGTTTGTGCGCACGCTCCTTTACATCAATGTTTTTTAAACGAAAACGGTACCGGCTCCACCGGCTGGTTGTTGTAGTAAACCACAGGAGTGACGGGATGGTCAATAATATTCAGCCACGGCTTCTCTTCCCCGGGCTTGTATCCTACGGGAACGTAGATGTATGATGTAAACGTATACGTCCCTTTCCGTGCTTTCATGAGATTGCCGAAGTCATAGCCGGTACTGCCTATCTGACCGGGCTCATTCTCCGGGGGGTCAGGCTTTGTTCTGTCATCGACAAAATAAAGGCCTTTGGTAAACGGAACATCCTTACCCATGACCACCCTGTTCATCCATGCCCCCTGAGGTCCTGAAACAACGGCCCAATCGTACGGCGATCTGTTCAGTTCTTCCTGCGCCTTGCTCATCATACCGGTGATCTTCAGGCCCCCGGGGTTGTTGGAATTGTAAAACTCCATACCGAGTGCGTTATGATTGAAATCCGTCGTTGTAACGAGCCGCGCCTTTTTCACGACGTAGAGCCGCTGGAGGTCGATGGGAATATCGACAACCGTGGGGAATTGAAAAAAATCATAATAGTATGCGCTGTCGGACAAAACAGACGGAGACTGGATGCCGAGCATGATGTCCATGGAGTTCGCTACCTGCCGTATGACCCGCACAGGCCCCTGGATGTATCCGACAAGCCTCGATTTGAAGTCATCTTCGTCCCTGTGTATGTTAAAGAGGACGGTATTGATATCGAGCCTCATTTTGAACCCGTCGAATATATTGATACCTTCACCGCCTGCCGATTTCGGCACGGCATAATAATCGTAGGACAGCGGTGCTTTTTTTGAGAATGCCATGACATACAATCGTGCGGTTACCCGGTCGTCCCTGGGATCGTATTGTACATACCGCACAGGGGAAAGAGAGGGTGGGTTGTCCTTATAAGACATGAGATAAACATAAGCATGTGCATTGTTGAGGGGATCCGTCAGCTCTATTTCCATGACCCCTGCTCCGGGCAGGTTAAGCTGATCCGTTCGTGCCTTTACCCCTGCATCCTTTGCCATAAACACCAATTCATCCTGAGGGGCAAGGGACGTCCTCTTGAGAGGCTCGGGATTGCCGTGTTTGTCGAAATTGAAAATCCAGTCGCCGTATTCGTTGCGCTCGTCGATCTGAAACGGTATTGGTTCAAAAGTGATTTGCTGAACTGCATGCCTTCCCTTTTCACGGACAGCCCTGCACAGCCTGAGGTTCTGTATATTCTGACCGATAAACGGGGCGAGCGTCGCACCCTGCATAACAACTGGATCAAACTGCCGGTTAAATCCGCGTTCACCCGCATACCCCCTGACACCGGCAAGCACCGCACTGCAAGCAACCAACCAAAGAAGCGCTTTTTTCATATATACCCCTTGGATAAGATTTATTGTTCTTCACCATACACCAAATCATGCGTTTGAAAAACAGAAAAATATCGGGCGGCAGCGCAGCGTCCTGGTTTTTACGCTTGACGAATATTTATTGTAAAGTTATGGTTAATATGGATAGGACAGGGAGGGTAAGATGAAAGAGCTTTTGGCTTCGTTGTTCTTCTTTATAATACTCGCCCCTTTGGGCTGCGGGGGCAATAAAGGGAATACGCTCACCGCACCTGCTGCCCCTGCACACCTTGCCGCTGTTGCCGGTGATGCACAGGTAACCCTGAAATGGAATGCATCGGCAGGCGCGGCAAGCTATCAAGTTTATGACAAATTATCGTCCGACCCTTCCTTTCGGCAAATGGGTTCTACCTCTGCCACAGCCTTTACGGTAACGGGCCTGACAAACGGGCAAACCTATTTCTTTGCGATAATCGCTGTCAATGCTGCCGGATGGAGCGGATATTCCAAAGAAGCCGGCGCGACATTGATATCGGGAGCACCAACCGATCTTACGGGTGTATCCGGGGACCAGCAGGTATCTCTGGGCTGGAATTCCACCATTGGTGCAACAAGCTATACCGTGTATGTGTCAACCATGTCCGGGGGGCACTATACAAAGGTACATTCCGGTGCGGGCGCATCATATACGGCGACTGGATTGACCAACGGCATCATGTATTACTTTGTGGTAACAGCGGTCAATTCAGCAGGAGAAAGCGGGTATTCAAATGAGACAAGTGCTACTCCTGTCTTCAAAAAGGTTTATCCCTCAGGCGGCTATGGCCCGGTCAAGATAGCTATAGATAGTACAAAAAATATATGGGTCACGAATTTTAGCAGTTTTACCGTGACCAAATTAAGTAATAACGGTATAATCATAGGAACTTACCTGGCGGGCTGCGGTCCCGGGGATATAGCGATCTCCAACACCGGCAACGTCTGGGTCACGAACAGGTGCAGCAACAATGTAGCCGAATTGGGCATAGGAGTCTATCCGGTAGGCACTTCACTTTCTTACCCCGTCAGTATAGCCATAGATAGCGTTGGTAATGTATGGGTCGGTAATACGAGCGGGGTGGCAGAATTAAGCCCTACCGGAGCACAAATAAATTCTTACGCTGTAGGCAGCAATTTTTTCCTCTTTTACCCTGTAAGTATGGCCATAGACAATTCAAACAATTTATGGATTGTTAATGAGATCTATTCCGATGTAACAGAATTAAGCCCTACCGGCACAACCATTGGTACGTATGCTGTTGGCTACACGCCTATTGGTATTGCTATAGACAGCACAGGCAATGAGTGGGTCGTTAATAATGCCGGTGGCAATCTGACCAAGTTAAGCCCTGCAGGTGAAACCATAGGGACGTATAACGTGGGCACCAGTCCTAATGACATTGCCATAGATGCATCGGGCAATGTCTGGGTTACTACTTACTGGAGTAATACCATACGTGAATTAAACTCCGACGGCACAATCATAGGCACCTATGCAGTAGGCGCCAACCCTTTAGGTATTGCTATAGACAGCACAGGCAATGTCTGGGTCGCGGATTACGGCGATAATACCGTAACCGAACTTATCGGTGCAGCAACCGGCCCCCAGTACTTCCCCTACACCGGCCCGCAGTGGCCGTAAGGCTGAGGGAATATCTGAACGGAACAGGAGAGGTGTTTTATGAAAGCACTTTTAATATCTTCATTGATGATGGCCTTGTTCTTAGCAGGGTGCAGCGGTTCAAAATCTTCTTCTCACGTACCGCTATTGTCGAGTACCACAAATACCTATAATGTAGGTTCAGGCCCACATGGAATAGCGATAGACAGCTCCGGTAATGTCTGGGTGGCTAACGCTTGGGACTACACCGTTACAAAGCTAAACTCAAACGGCATAACTATAGGAACCTATAGCGCTGGATCGTTACCTATGGGCATAGCAATAGATAGTTCTGGTAATGTTTGGGTAGCAGGTGGAAACGCCGTTACAAAACTCAACTCAAACGGTGTAACCATAGGAACCTATAGTGTGGGAAAAAACCCTACCGGTATAGCGATAGATGGTACAGGAGATGTATGGATCGCAAATTTTTATGATAATACTGTAACCGAGCTCAACTCCGCAGGCTTTACCATTGGTACCTATGCTGTTGGAAGCCGACCCGAGGGCATAGCAATAGATAGAACAGGAAATGTATGGGTCGCAAATGAGGGTAGCAACAACGTTACAGAACTCAATTCCTCAGGCCTTATTATGGGTACCTACCCTGTGGACAGCGGCCCTTATGGCATAGCCATAGATAGTGCAGGGAATGTATGGATCACGAATAGTGGTAGTCATAATGTAACCAAACTCAACGCTTCAGGCACTACTATTGGCACCTATGCTCTTGAATACAGTGTTGGTCCTCAGGGCATTGCGATAGATGGTACAGGAGATGTGTGGGTTGTGAATAGCGATAGTGGTACTGTAACCAAGTTAAACTCTTCAGGCTCTACTCTAGGCATCTACACCAATAGTTTTAGCTTGCCTTTTAGTTTAGCGATAGACAACGCGGGGAATATATGGGTTGTGAATCCTGGCAGTAATACGGTAATCGAGCTTGTAGGTGTTACAAAGGGCCCTCAGTTCTTCCCTTACAAAGGTCCAATGTGGCCGGGAGATTGGTAAGCTGCTGGCACAATATATGTTGGGTCAAAGGATAACAAGATTTATGCGATACATTAAAATTATTTAAAGGAGTTTATATGAATACAGTCAGTAGAGCAGTTTTAATTTGTTCAACAATGGCAATGCTGTTTTCGGCGGGGTGCAGCGGTTCAAAATCTTCTTCTCACGTACCGCTATTGTCGAGTACCACAAATACCTATAATGTAGGTTCAGGCCCACATGGAATAGCGATAGACAGCTCCGGTAATGTCTGGGTGGCGAATCGGATTAATAGTACCGTTATTGAGCTAAACTCGAGCGGCATTACCATAGAAACAAATAGTGTCGGACCAGATCCCAGTGGAATAGCGATAGATAGTTCCGGGAATATCTGGGCAGTAAATTTGTCTGGTAACAATGTTACGAAATTCAGTTCCAGCGGGGTTACCATAGGAACCTATAATGTTGGCACGGAGCCTAATGGCATAGCGATAGACAGCTCCGGCGATGTCTGGATAACGAATCAGGGTGACGGCACTGTTACTAAGCTAAACTCAAGCGGTACCGCCATAGGAACATATAGTGTAGGAGCAAGGCCTTGGGACATTGCGATAGACAGTACAGGAAACGTGTGGGTAACGAATTCTTATAGCAATAGTGTTACTGAGCTCAATGCAAGTGGTACAACTATCGGCACCTATAGTGTAGGAGCATATCCATATGGCATAGCTATAGACAGTTCAAATAACGTATGGGTAGCGGCGGGAGGCACCAGCATAGTTACAAAATTAAACTCAAATGGCATAACTATAGGGTCTTATAATGTCGGGCCGGGGCCAGAAGGCATAGCGATAGACAATACCGGGAATGTATGGGTAACGAATTATGGTTACAACACTGTGACTGAGTTAAACTCAAGCGGTACAATTATAGGAACCTATAATGTCGGATTCGGGCCCTGGGGCATAGCCATTGATGAATCTGGTAATGCATGGATAACCGATCCATCTTCAAACTTGCTTTTTGAGCTTGTAGGAGTTGCGAAAGGACCTCAATACTTCCCGTACACAGGTCCGCAATTTCCCGGCGGTGGGAATTTCTGAACGGAACAAGAGAGGTGTTTTATGAAAGCACAAATGAAAGCACTTTTCATTTCTTCATTGATGATGGCCTTGTTCTTAGCAGGGTGCAGCGGCAAGCAAGGTCCGGCAGGTACAAACGGGACCAACGGCTCCAACGGTCAGCAAGGTGCACATGGTCCCGCAGGACCATCAATGCCGGTAATACAAAGTCTATCTGTTCTCGGATTGCCGGCAACTCCGGGTGGCCCCGTTACAGCAACCGTTATTGCACAGAGTGCTCAAGGACTTGCATTGACCTACACATGGACAGTTTCAAGCGGTTGGACAATAGCAAACGGAGGTACCACTCCCACAGCAACAATCACAGCGCCCTCCGGTTATAGTATGACCGGGGCTGCAACGATAGAAGTGTCGGATACACAGGGTATGTATGCAATCGGAATGATTGCATTAAGCACAAAAGGCAGTGGTTTGCCGGTATTAAATACAATGAGTGCTTCTCCTAATCCATCGGCCCCGGGGGTGGCAATGCAGGCAATAGTGAGTGCGTATGATCCCAACGGCAATTCCCTGAATTTCACATGGGCAGCTACTGCTGGATGGGCAATAACCGGGTATGGAGCAACGGCCACGGTAATAGCACCATCTACTTACAACACGTGGGGGTATATTACGGTAACAGTAAGCGATAATTACGGTGGCGCTGTAACAGGTACAATAGCCGTAGGAACTATAATGGTCATTCCGCCGTCACCCGCCAATCTTACTGCATGCGCCGGCAACCAGCAGGCCACACTAACATGGAATATTTCATCTGATGCAACAAGTTACACTATATACCAATCGACTGCTTCCGGCGGACCTTACACAGACGTTGCTTCATCGAGTAATCCAAATTACACGGTTACGGGTCTTATCAATGGCACACCATATTACTTTGTGGTAACAGCGGTAAATGGCGCCGGTGAAAGTGCTCCGTTGAATCAGGCCTCTGCAGTACCCGGCACGCTACCTTTGCCGCCTTCATCTTTGTACATTAATACAAGCTCACCCACCATGTGCGGTTCAAACTATACGCTGCTTCTTAAGTGGAGCGAATCAACATGTGCAGACAGCTATCATGTTTATCAGTCAACTTCATCCGGAGGCCCGTTCACAGGGATAGGCACGACTACGTCAACGTCCTTTAGTGCGGCAAATCTTATAAACGACACTAATTATTATTTTGTTGTTACCGCTGCAGACAATGCAGGTGAGAGCGGGAATTCAAACCAGGCCGGTTTATACTTCTCGGTTCCCTCCGCACCTACGAACCTGCAGTACAGTATAGACACCAATTTTTGTACGGTAACACTTACGTGGAATGCATCCCCCGGCGCACTGAGCTATAATGTATATGAGACTTGGGCAAACTTCTTCCCTATTAATTTCTCCAAAATATCCAATACTACTATTACAAATTCTACACCCGGTATTATTGGAGGCAATTATTATAACCAACTCTGCTTTGAGGTAACCGCTCTTGGTGGCGTATTCGAGAGCTGCCCCTCAAACTTTGTGTGTTTTCCTATACCCAATTCATGTGCGCCGTAGTCATGCCTTGTTTCTACCGGCGGTGGGAATTTCTGAAATGAAATACAGGGAAGATATTTTAAAGAATAGTTTAAAGGAGTTTTTATGAATACAGTTAGCAGAGCAGTTTTACTTTGTTCAGCAATGGCAATTATGTTTTCGGCGGGGTGCGGGATCATCCATACCGGAACGTCGCCTGTGGCAATTGCGATAGACGGCGCCAGAAATGTTTGGGTCGTTAATAGGGGCAGCGCGGATATTACGAAACTTCCCCTTGCGTTGTAAAATTAAGCCCTACCGGCACAATCATAGGCACCTATGCAGTAGGCGCCAACCCTTTAGGTATTGCTATAGACAGCACAGGCAATGTCTGGGTCGCGGATTACGGCGATAATACCGTAACCGAACTTATCGGTGCAGCAACCGGCCCCCAGTACTTCCCCTACACCGGCCCGCAGTGGTGGTAGAAGAAGGGAATTCCGGGCAAAAGCAATACGTGCAGGGAAAAGAAGGCTCAACGGTTGACTTTCTCATAAAATGCGATATTCATAATATCAGATAAACTGAAAGGGGGTGTTTTATGAGGAACATACGGCAGATCAACGAGAGAAATCAGATTACCCTACCTGCGCACATTCTGAAAGTTGTCGGTCTGAAGCAAGGCGACTTTATCGAAGTGGAGGTAAAGGACACGGAACTCGTTCTGAAACCGAAACGCATGGATGATGCCCTGACGGAGAGAGATTGGAACGATCTGAATAAGCTCGTTCAGAAGCAGATCAAGGCACATGCATATACCGAGTATGCTTCTCCATCAAAGGCACGGGTACATTTAAAAAAGGCCGGGAAATGAACGTCCGGTACCTGCATTCATTTGACAAAACTGTTCACGATCTCGAGGAACGGGAGCGGACAGATACAAACAATGCTGTTGATGCTCTTTTGTCGTATTTTGAAACAGGACAGCGGCCGCAGGGCCTGGGTTTAAAGAAATTGCGGGGGCATTACTGGGAAATCAGGGCAGGTATTAAAATAAGGATCCTGTTTTCGCTGGAGAAAGACCTGCTGACATTCATTGTTGCAGGCAATCATGATACCATCAGACGATTTTTGCGCAACAACACGATCTGACGCACTCAGCTCGATACTCCATGGGAACAGAGAATCTCTTCCACGAAAAGAAGGTTCTCAAACACATCACCCAAAAGCGGTATTGATTGATTCGGGATTTCAGAGTATATATAGGAAAATATGTCCGACAAAGGAGGAAACAAAATGAAAAAGTTACTCTTGGGGCTCATGCTTTTGATACCGGCAATCTCCGTCCCTGTTCCGGCAATGGCAGGGGTGGATATCAGTATCGGAATCTCTCTGCCGCCGCCGGTCGTATTCGAGGCACCGCCGGATGTAGTGGTACTGCCGGATACGAACGACGTGTACGTTGTTCCGAATGTAGGGGTAGATTTATTCTTCTGGAACGGATGGTGGTGGCGTCCGTGGGAAGGCGGATGGTACAGATCACGCTATTATAACCGAGGTTGGGGTTATTATAACCGTGTACCGAGTTTCTACTATGACGTCGACCCGCGCTGGAGAGAATACTACCGGGACCGAGATTGGCAGGGACACCCGTGGAACTACCAACGCATTCCTGACCGGGAACTGCAACGGAACTGGAGAGGCTGGCACAACGACAGGTATTGGGAACGGCAAAGGACATGGGGTGTGCGGGACTATCATCCCAGAGCTATACAGCAGAGACGGGATATACGATACCAAAGACAGCAGGAGTACCAGAGAAGACCTGAGGTTATAAGACACCAGCAGTGGATGCGGGAACACCGTGGACAGCCCCAGGGACAGCGGTATCAGCGTCAACCGCAGGGACAGCCCCAGGGACAGAGATACCAGCGTCAGCCGCAAGGACAACAGAGATATCAGCGTCAACCGCAGGGCCAACCCCAGGGTCAGAGGTATCAGCGCCAGCCGCAGGGCCAGGGACGCGGCAATGGCCAGCAAAGGCGCGAAGATAATTCCAGGGGAAGGCAGGACGACCGATAGCTTTATAACGATAACAACGGGATACGATCTCCCCGAAGAATGACCGCCATGAGGGGCGGGGTTTGCGCAAGAGATAAATTCACACGGGGGCACGTTTCAGCGTGCCCCCGTTTATTTTTCTGACAGTACGACAAGATTCGATCAAAAATGATACAGGAACGAGAAGTTTACGGATGTAAAGCTCATGTTTAGGTTGTAAAGGGTTGTACCGCTTCCATTGAGCTTGTTGAGGTAAGGTGGATTCTCTGACAAAGGTCATCAAGGAAGAGGGTCGCCTCAAATAAGATCTAAAATCGACTTTGACAAACCCGGTTATTGCTACTATTATGGTAAAAAACGAGCAACCGGCATTCGCTCATACTATGAATGTCACGAAGGTCGTTGATGCAGTAGGGAATTATGCAAAGGTTCTTTACACAAACACTCATGTTATCGAGAAACGGGTAACAGGATGAAAAAGAGTTCATTCATCATTATTCTTATTATCCTGCTCACACAGTCATGCGCTGCCACAATACGCTCGCGACAAGCTCTCTACCATGCGGACACCCTTTTCGATAACCGGAAGTATAATGAGGCAATCAAATCCTATTCAGAGGTGACAACCCGTTACCCAAAATCCTATGCGGCGGAAGAGGCCCAATACTTAATCGCTTATACGCTTGTTTACTATGACAACCCGGACGCCGATTACGCCAGAGCACTGATAGAATTTAACAGATTTATCCGATTATATCCGTCCGATAATAAGATCCGTGAAGCCAGAAACTGGGTAAACGTCTTGCACATGCTGAACCATACGATCAATGAAAATAAGACGCTTCAGAGCAGTTGCAGTGGCGATAATAGCAGCAAGGAGTTAAAAATTATCGTAACATGCCCGCAGTAGACGATTTACCCCGTTGAAGGACGTAAAGCTCATGTTTAGACGGTAGTCCTCCGCGAGATTTTTCACCTCATAGAACAATAAATCCTCTTACGCATAAATTTCTTGACAAACCAAACGCCCTTATTGTTTAACGAATATAATTCGTCATTAAGGAGGACAATATGGTTTATTACAATCTTGCACCAGTGAGACAAAACAACGGTCAGAAAGGACAGGGTATGACAGAGTACATCCTCATCGTCCTGCTCATCGCCATCGCGCTCATAGCCGCGTTCGGCGTATTCCGGGACAAACTCATCAAAGGCGTTCAGACCGCGAGCAGCCAGATAGACACCGTGACAAAACAGAGCAGCAGCACCACAAACCCGTAAAAAAGAAACCGGGGATAGAAAGTGAAATTCAGCAAAGGTACACAGGGGCGGTTCATGAACCGCCCTCCTTCGGAATACGGCCAGACCATGGTGGAGTTCGTTATAGCGTTCCCGCTTGTGCTCATGAGCGTGCTCGCCATCGTTCAACTATCTTTGCTTGCCCAGACAAAGCTCTTTGTCGAATACGCGGCATTCAATGCCGCAAGAACCGCAATCGTCCAGCCTGATAACCTCGACGATATCGCTGAATCGGCAAAATTATCTATGACGCCCATATCGCCGCGCGTTGATGCAATGGCCGGGTTGTCCGTAGTTTCAGGTGTTTTTAACAATATCGCAGGCATGTTTGGAGACGCGGGCACCCTGCTTTTGCGGTATGCATATGCAAAACAATTTACAGATGCAAAGATTGTAACAAACCCATCGCAATCCAATGATGACATTACCGTGCATGTGGATTATCTCACCCTGCTTACAATTCCCCTTATCAACAAAATCATCGGGACAAGGGCGTCCGGCATCTTGACTATGCTGTCAAACTACACAGGAGCGGACAACAACTGGATAACTGCGCTCTCGTCAATCATCGGCACCGACTATTTCTATCCTTTATCTTCCGAAGTAACGCTTACAGTTGAGGCTTTGCATGAGCCGCTCCCGGCCGATCCGTCGCAATGCACCTACAGCTATACAGATAACCAAGGTATAAAACATACCTATACAAATGACGAGGTATATCAGTCAGGCACGTATAAAAACGGCAGACCACAGTACCATACGGATAAAGACAAAACCGGGATAAGCAGGATCGTACACCAGGAGTGTCTGTGAGCATAATAAAATTCCGGTACAGTTCTCATGGAGAACAGGGACAGGCTATAGTTTTTGTTGTGATCACTCTTGTAACATTAATTATATTTATTGCTGCAGTTGCTAATGTTGGCAGGGAGCTTTCCTACAAAATGGATATGCAGAATACAGCGGATAGTGCTTCCATGGCAGGTACAGTCTGGGAGGCTCGCGGACTCAATCTTATCGCGGGTCTGAATCAGGGTATTGTTCTTACGGTTGAATTGATTATTATCATCGTAGCGGCTATTGCAATATTAGGCGTGTGCTCGGCCACCTTATGGTGGGCCGGTATTGGTGAAGCATGTGCCACTGCGCTTCCCGTGGTTTTGAACTTTGCCAATAATGCTATTCGGAGACTGTGGAACACGGCTGTCGAGATGTCAAAGCTCGAAGAAAAAATTGCCAAAAACTTTCCCTATATGGTTCCTGTAGCTGTTGAACTTGCAAGTGGAGCAAACCAGAACAACCCTATATCCATTCCGTATCCCTATCAGCCATCCGACAGCGTACCGCCGCCGCTGACGCCGCAGTCAATCTCTCTGAATGTAGAGAAAGGGAATTTTCAGGACCTGATAAGCGCTATAATGAAGGAAATAAGCAAAACGATTGATAAGATCTTTCCCTTATTGTCTCAGGCTTTGGGATTGCTCGGGAAAGCAATAGATCCCGGCTCACTTTCATCGAATGGATCTATAGCAACGACATTTAATGATAGTCACAGCTATGATAATTACCCGCAGGCCGAAGATGCGAATACCAAGGCGCATGAACCTGCCGGCTCGGTATCAGGTGTCACCAGTACAAAAAATATTCAGGCAGACTGGTTTTATATTACCACCGATTATTACGACCCGGATCCCTGCAATAACTGCTCGGTTTCTGTGAGAAAACAGAGCTCCTGCACCAAAATAGTGTGGAAGAAAGATGATGCGCCGGCAGAGAAAATATCTTCATATTTTGTAAGCTGTGTTGTAAAAAATTGCGGCAATTCCGGAGGAAGTGCCGGAAGCGTCGTATCTGTTCCCTTGAAAGAGCAAGATTTTTGCAGGCTTGACCTGTCAGTGAAAACAACCACAAAAACAAGCCCGCCTTCACAACTGCCGTTCCCGATGAAACTGCATCCGCGTGCCGAAGAATTTCTCTTTATGGCAGTTGCTACGACGGACCTTGGCAAGAAGAGACCGCCGGTATTTATCAGCAACAAAAACTTACTCCCTGAAAATAAAAATCCATGGGGCTTTGTTGCACTTTCACAGTCAAGGCCCCAAAGTCCAAGCACTAAGCCGGGGGACATTCTGCTGGAAATGGATTGGGACGCACATCTTACCAGATTCACTGCGCTGAAGGCTATCGCACAGCAGATCGGAGTAAAATCTTCCAATAGTATCATCAAGTTTATAGATGAAAAGCTTATATTGCATTGAAGGACTATGGAGTTTATGAACGAGAGGATTCTAAAGTTAAAAAGGAGGGGCGGTTCATGAATCGCCCCGTCATTCCTACAAAAGTTGGGACCCGTTTTTTAAAGAGATTTCTTCTGGATTCTCGTTTACACGGGAATAACAATAAAATGGTCAGCGCGACGGGACAATCCATAACGGAATTTATCATTGTATTCCCCATGCTGTTGCTCATGCTGTGCACTGTGATCTTTTTTGCGAGGATGCTCGTATTGAAACAGCGATCGGTGACAGCCGTGCGCTATATTGCATGGTACGCTGGAAGGAATGGAGGCAATGAGCCGTCTCAAGATACGATAAAGACCCTTTTTTTCAATAAAAGCTCTTCCATCGCCATAACGCACCCGTCACCAAGCATCGGTTTTTCCGGAAATTCTCTCGGTGATCTCGGAAGCGTGCTGGGAAGTGTGGCAGGTATCGACGGTACTGCTCTCCGGGTACAGGGAGACCATTATCCGTTTTTACAGCAAAAATCCAGTACCGGTTCACAGCATTTTGTATTTATGGATACATGGAAGGATAGTGGCATTACAGGGAAGGCGTTGAAGTACGGTCTCTGGGCTATTGCCGTGGCAAAAGGTTTTCAAAATGGGAGCGGCAGTAATAATGGTGGGAATAACAGCATTGATCTTGAAAATCCATCTATCTTCGGCAACTAACATGGGCAAGCGACACAGGAACCATGTACGATTCATACTGTTGGTCTTTTTGCTTGTTAGTTTATTTTTTGTATCCAAAAGCAAAAGCACCCTCTACGATCTGTTTTCTTCCGAAGGTACCTTCGATAACATGCCGCACGACACACTGCATTTTAAAGTAAATGGTCAGGATATGGATCTGCTGGTCAGGAATCAGGACGATAACGGAGTACTGCTTTCAAAGGTGCGCAACAACAAATCACTCCCGTTTTATCGAGATAAAAACGGCGGGCTGTCCGTACATGTGCATGGAGGTATTGACAAAGAAAGACTGTCCTCGCCCGGCGCACTCATGTCGATGATAGAGCCTTTCATGGGCTTTGTAAACGGGCATTCCACAAAATACGTGAGTCTGCGGCTCGACAAAGAATTCGATGCAAACAGGTTTTTAGACACCGCTGTCCGTGACTCTGAAGACCTTCCTGTGTACCCGTCTGCCGAAAAAATAAACATCCTGCAAACAAAACAATTCTGCCTGGGCCATTATAAGGCGCAGGCAACCGCGGGCGCGGTTCTTGTTTATTATGATTCCCGGCTCAAATCTCAGGGTTATAAAAAATTGCGTGAGGCGAATGGTATGGCACTGTATCAATCCGCCATACGCCTGATGATAGTAAATGTGGAAGAAGAAGCGGACTATGTTTCAATCATTACCTATACCGTCAAAAACAAATAAAGGTCAGGCGATGGTAGAATACCTGCTTGTTACCGCTGTCCTTTCCATAAGCGCAGGCATAGCCGTAAAAATGCTTGGTACGGCACTATCGGCTTATTTTAGCTTTCTCGTGGGATTTATTGCATTACCCATACCATAGGAGAACATATGAAACTTGAAAAGAATAAAAAATTGCTCGTAGGAATTGCAAGCGGGATAATCGCAATCATACTGGTTCAACTTTATCTTGCAGCATTCAGGCATTCTGTTTACAGCGAACTTGAGACAATTGATGTACTTGTGGCCAAAACAGACATAAAACCGGGCTCGATTGTCACAAAAGACAATATCACGTCAAAACCTCAGCCCAAGCGGTACCTGTCTCACAACACAATCCAGCAGAAGGATGAAGATGCCGTGATTGGCCATAGGGCAGTCATGCAGGTGGAAAAAGGAGAACCCCTTCAATGGACAATGCTTGGAGCGGCAAAAGGCTCGGGGTTTACCTCTCTGATAAAGGAGAACGAAAGGGCAATATCCATTGCAGTTGACAACCAGAGCAGTGTATCCGGTTTGATAAGACCGGGCGATCATGTCGATATCCTCGGTACCTTTTCGTTTCCGGTATCGAGCGGAGCAACAAAACTTGCAACCATTACCCTGCTTCAGAATGTTACGGTACTTGCAACAGGAGGTATATGGGGAAGAGGACTTCAGGAATCAGAACCTTACAGCTATAACAGCTTAACGCTTGCCGTTTCAACAATTGAAGCGGAACTGCTTACCTTTGCGTCTGAAAGAGCACGATTGAATTTTGTTTTAAGAAACGTGGACAACATACAGGCAGAAGAGATTATGCCGGTTGTAGGATGGGAAAACATCATGAAGATCGGCAACCTTAAACAGATTCAGCATGAGCGAAACATCCGGGTAATAAAAGGCAGGGGCGGAGAGTAGGGAAAATGGGTAAAAAAAGAAACAATAGGGCATATAGGTCATATATGACCTATTTCCTTTTTGGCTTGCTCGTCCTTGTACCGCATATCGCGTATGCCAATGAAAACATCATCTCCCTGGTGCAAGGACAAAGCAGGGTCATTGAGCAGCCGAACATAGCAAAGGTTGCAATCGGCGATGCGACTATTGCAAGCGTAAAGGTCATAAACAGCAGTCAACTTATGATCACGGGCATATCAAGAGGTATAACGAACCTCTCTCTATGGCAGGTCTCCGGTAAAAAGAAAGATTTCACTATACGGGTTACCGTTGAAGACATTAAGCTTGTTGCTTTCGATGTTAAGGAACTCCTGCATGATATCGAAGGTATAAAAACAACGATCATTGGCAATAGGGTCGTACTCGAAGGACAGGTAATAAAGGCCGATGATTACGATAAGATTGAAAAAGTGATTGCTCTGTATCCCCAGGTAATAAATTTTGTAAAAAAGAACAATGTACGCCTCGATAAGATGGTACAGATAGATGTCAAGATGATGGAGGTTGATAAAGGGTTTGCTAAAAATATCGGAATTGGCTGGCCTCAAACAATTTCTCTATCATCAGAATTCAAAGGCGCATATCCGGCACTCGACAACCAAGCCCGTATAGGTGCCTTTTCTGTTGCAGGCTCTATTCTATCTGATTTTGGTTTTGTGTTTAATTTGATGGTTGCCAATAATCTTGGAAGGGTTCTCAGTAATCCTGTCCTTGTCTGCCGCTCAGGCGATCAAGCAAGCTTCATTGCAGGTGGAGAAATACCAATACCAAGCACGTCAACTTTGGGGCAAACAAACGTGAATTGGAAAGAATTCGGTGTGATCCTTAACATACAGCCTGCAACCGATGAATTTAACAATATAAGTCTTAAAATACATGCGGAGACAAGCGACATCGATATGGCGAATGCTGTTTCTGCAAACGGCATTAATCTGCCTGCATTTGTCACACGAAAAACAGAAACCGTTGTGAATCTTACACAGGGCGAGACACTGGTTCTATCCGAGCTTTTAAGTGATAAAGGGTTTAAAAGTGTTGCCAAGTTCCCTTTATTGGGCAGCATACCGATTATAGGCGAGTTGTTTAAATCCAGAAAATACCAGTACGCACAATCACAATTCCTGGTGTTTATAACACCGGCAATCATAAGACCCGGCAGTATAGATACGACAAGGATAAAGGAGATGAACCGGAGATATAATGATGCCGGCAAATCCCTGGGGTACGATCCATTAGACTAATATGCTTGAGATAGAAATTATGAAGAAGGGCACAAAAATATTTACGACATCAATACAGTTACAAGCTGTTATCGGCAGGTCACCGGATGTTGATGTAAGGCTTGATGATACCCTGTGTTCAAGAAAACATCTCAAGATATTCAAACAGGACGACATATGGTTCGCAACCGATATGAATAGCTCGAACGGTACATTCTACAATGAACGGCGTTTGTTGGAATCCGTTGTTCTTCATGAAGGAGACAAGCTAAAAATCGGGTCGTACGAGGTTTTTGTAAAACATATCGCGGACACTATACAGGGTAACGGATCGCAGGGACTTCCGGCGGAAGAAACGGTTTCTCCTGCTTTGGTCCATGAACCTGTTTTATCTTATTCTGCACAGCACAGCTTAACTGCTGAAAAGCTCGACAATCTAAAACAGGAGATACACCGGCTGTTGCTCGATGAACTCGATCTTAAAAATATCGATCTTTCAAAGCTGAAAACATCCGAGGTAAAACGTAAGGCTACCGGGGCTGTAAAGAGTATTATAGCTCAATTAAAAACAAACAACATCTTAGACACCCCCATAGATGAAGCAATCCTGCTTCAGGATGTTATTGATGAAGCCCTTGGCCTTGGTCCAATAGAGTCTTTGCTTGAGAATAAATCTATAACCGAGGTTATGATAAATGCCAAAGATCAGATTTACATCGAGGAAAGCGGCAAACTTCAAAAGACTCAATTAAGGTTTTCGTCCGACAGGGCTATCATGAGTGTTATCGAGAGGATCGTTTCACCCATAGGAAGGAGGATAGACGAGAGTTCCCCGACAGTAGACGCCAGGTTAAAGGACGGCTCAAGGGTGCATGTAATAATACCGCCGCTTGCGATAAAGGGTCCTACAATTACTATAAGAAAGTTTTCAAAAACGCCTTATGCCATTGACGATCTCATAAAGTTTGGTTCTTTAACGGAAAAGATGTCGGAATTTTTAAAAATAGCGATCGGAACACGGAAAAATATCATTATTTCCGGCGGGACGGGTTCCGGGAAAACAACTCTGCTCAATGTGCTTTCAAATTTTATTACGCAAGACGAACGCATATTAACTATCGAGGATGCCGCGGAGCTGAAACTAAATCAACCGCACGTTGTTGCCCTTGAGGCAAGACCTGCGAACATTGAGGGCAAGGGTGCGATAACCATCAGGGAGCTGGTACGCAATGCACTGCGCATGAGGCCTGACAGGATTATTGTTGGTGAGTGCAGGGGCGGGGAGGCACTTGATATGCTTCAGGCTATGAATACAGGCCATGACGGCTCACTCACGACGCTGCATGCCAATAGTCCGAGAGACGCACTCTCAAGGCTGGAGACCATGGTTTTGATGTCCGGTATGGAGCTCCCCGTCAAGGCGATACGCGAGCAGATAAAGTCGGCCGTTGATCTCATTGTCCAGCAGACGAGGTTCAAGGATGGCATACGACGAATATCGGCTATTACCGAGGTTCAAGGTATGGAAGGCGACACCGTGGTACTTCAGGACATTTTTGCGTTCGAGGCCGGTGAGATCGATCAAGCCGGTAAAATAACGGGCGGGTTTAAACCAACAGGCTTTGTTCCGAAGTTCGTAGAAGAACTACGCGCACACCGGATCGATGTACCTCAGGAGATCTTCCAGTGATACTCTTGATGCTCGGTGCTGCACTATCGGCAGGTATAAGCGTATTTATTATTGTTTTTGAAGGCATTGCCTTCCTTGAACAGGGTGCTGACGTGTATAGGGAGAAGGTCGAAAACCAGGTCAAAGAGCTTGATGAACTTTATATAAAGATGGTGCCGCAGAAATTGTTTTATCTCAACATCACTTCGTGCTTTCTGATGTTTGTCCTTGTCTCCATCCTTACATCCAGCATCCTTTTAGGCGTGTTGTGCTCTCCG
>JAMDCL010000160.1 GCA_023489065.1 Deltaproteobacteria bacterium
TCCTCGGGGATGCTGTACTCGGCCTCATTATATCCGATCTTTTATACTCGTCGTATAAAGAGGAAGACGAGGGCAGGCTCACGTATTATAAAGATACCCTTATTCAGATGAGGAGCCTTGCAGGGAAGGCGAGAGAACTCGGGCTGAGCAATTATGTGATTGTCGGTAATAAAGAAAAGAAGAATGGGTTTTTGAACAGCGACGTTCTGCTCGGGGATATATTCGAATCTCTGGTCGGCGCCATCTACCTTGATATGGGATTCGAGGGTGTGTTCCGGTTTATCAGTACCCTGTTTAAAAAAGACATAGCCTTCGTAAGAGAACAGCCCGAATGGGACTTTAAATCAAAATTAAACAATATAGCCCAGGAACTGTATAAGGCGCCGCCCGATTATAAGGTGATCGGTGAACCCGTCATTGACGGCGTGAAGATATACCGGATCGTCGTTGAGCTGAACAAGAACGTACTCGCCCACGGCGAGGCAAAGAGCAAAAAAGAAGCGGAACAACAAGCCGCAATGAAAGCCCTCGTAAAGCTGAAAAGATAGCCTTCAAAGGCTGCATATTGTAACATCCGTTTGCTGTTGATTACGCAGACCAAGCCACGATCAGTAATGCGGTTTTATATCTTGTAACCAACCGGATACAAAACAGGATTTCCAGATGAAGCAAATAGATAAATTAACCACATCTTCTAACAGGGCAGGGCGAGTATAGCGGGAGCCAAGAATGAATTATAATAACCAACATCGGACAGCGGGTAGCCAAGGGACTCAGTCTCTGTCATTGCGAGGAGCTGAAAGCGACGAAGCAATCCCAGACAATGTAACCCCCATCCCCCCTTGTCAGGGGGGCTTGATTTCTCGTCCCCTCTAAAAAGAGGGGATAAAAGGGGTGTGTTAACCGTAACGACTTCAATTCGCCTATTTGTACTGTATCAACGAGAATACAGGGTGCGGTTTTATCCTCTCCCTGCCTTTTAAGCCGAGCAACTCGATGACAAATGCACATTCAACGACCTTTCCGCCGGACTTTTTGACGAGTTGGACAGCGGCCGAGGCTGTACCGCCCGTTGCGAGAAGATCGTCAACAATAAGCACCTTGTCGCCTTTTTTTACGGAATCCTTGTGCATCTCTATCTCATCGACACCGTATTCGAGTTTATAGCTTGCCTTTACGGTTTTGTACGGAAGCTTTCCCGTTTTTCTCACCAGGATAATACCTTTGCCAAGTTTGTATGCAAGTGCAGAGCCGATTATGAAGCCGCGCGCATCTATGGCAAGGATCACGTCTATGTCACGGTCGATATATCTGTTGCCGAAAATATCTATGGTGCGCTGGAAAGACCTTGCGTCTTTGAGAAGCGTGGTAATATCGTAAAATAGTATGCCCTTCTTGGGAAAATCCGGTATCTCCCGTATAGCCTTTTTCAGATCAAATTCTTCCATGTTCTACCTCCACTTTACGTATATAAACTCAATGCTTAAAAATGCAATAAAAATTTACCGCTCACTTACTTGAATTAGATTTCTTTTTATTTTATATATGGATTAGGAGGTCTTATGGCACAGCAGATATCCGTTTTTATAGAGAATACGCGGGGCAGGCTGCGGGAAATCACCCGGTTATTGAAAGATGCCCGCATCAATATAAAGGCCCTTACTATTGCTGATACGCCGGATTTCGGTGTTGTCCGGATGATAACCGATAACAATCAGCACGCCCTGAAGATCCTCAAGGACGGCGGATTTACGACCAGGACCACGGACGTCATCGCAGTCAGGATCGAAAATAAGCCCGGCAGCCTGTTCGAAATACTGTCCGTGCTTGAGAAGAAAGACCTTAATATAGAATATCTTTATTCTTACGCAGCAAGCCCTCACGAGCAGGCCATTCTGCTGTTCAGATTCGATGATAATGAATCTGCACAAAAGGCGCTGTCGGATTCAAACATACCGGTATTGTCTACAGAAGAACTGGTAAAATAAAAGGTTCTCGTTCCCTTCCCTTTTTATTTTACAAATAGTATGATGATTCGTGAGAGAAAAACCAAATAAAAGAAGGAGGGCTTTATGAAAAAATCCTTTCCAAATCGGATCGGCGATCCCGGGCTGACAGGAGGCGTGTTATGACGACAACCAAAGAGGGCATTATAAAATCCAAAGACAATACAGAGATATTTTACAAATACATCCTTGCAGATAAGCCAAAGGCCTCCGTATTCATTGTGCACGGACTCGGAGAGCACCTCGGCAGATACGACAACGTAACAAACACACTCAAAGAGTACAACCTTTTCCTCCTCGACCTCAGGGGACATGGCAAGTCGGGGGGCAAAAGAGGGCACGTTATGCGTTTCGACGAGTATCTCGATGATATAGATTCGCTCAGAAATGAGGTGAAGGGGCTTATCAAGGGGAAAACATTCATTCTAGGCCATAGCATGGGAGGGCTCATCGTTCTGCGGTATGCTATCTACAGGCCCGAAGGCATCTCCGGCGTTGTAGCATCGGGACCATTGCTTGGGGTGAACGTGAAGGTACCGAAGATAAAGGATGTGATCGGCAGGCTTGTTGCCAATCTCGCGCCGGGCCTGTCCATGAGCAATGAGATAGATACGGGCAAACTATCTCACGATAAGGCTGTGGTCGATGCATACAACAACGACCCCCTTGTCCATGCAAAGGTCAGTGCACGATGGTACGTCGAAATGGTAAAGGCAATGGAAGATACACACGAAAACGCAGGCAGATTATCCATGCCGTGCCTGATACTGCACGGCAGTGCAGACGCGCTTACAAACCCGAGGTCATCGAGGGAGTTTTTCGAAAAAGCCGGCTCCAAAGACAAAACGTATAAACTGTACGAAGGTTATTACCACGAGGTATATAATGAGGTCGAAAAGCAGAAGCCGCTTTCCGATATGGCGGAATGGCTGAACAAGAGAGCCCAGGAGTAACCATGTACAAATACAAAACCATTAAAGAACTGATATCCGGTCAGGCAAAATCAAAGCCGGACAAGGTATTCATGTATTATAAGGATATGACAAAAACCCTGCGGGAGCTCGATGATATATCGAATAGAATAGGGAACGGCCTGCTTTCGCTGGGTATTCAAAAGGGCGACCGGGTAACCATGCTCATACCCAACAGGCCGGAGTTTATCTATGCATGGTTTGCCTTGATGAAGATCGGCGCGGTCATGGTACCGGTCAACACACAGTTCAAACCGGACGAGATAAAATATATTATCAGCAATTCCGAGGCGCGTATTCTGATAACGACCGGCCAGTTCCAGGACACGGTCACAAAGATACGGGGCGAACTGCCGCAGCTGCAGCATATCATCGTCATGGATCCAAAAGATAAGGCAGGCATAATTCCCTTTGAAGATGTAGTATCGGCGAATCCGTCAGAGCCGGCCGTTGCTGTCGGTGAGTATGATTATGCATCATTCATCTATACCTCGGGCACCACGGGTTATCCCAAGGGAGTGATAGATACAAACCGCAATTACATCGCGAATGCCCACCAGATTGCCGAGGCCGCCGATTTCACCGAAAAGGACAGGGCGATGCTGATACTGCCATTGTTCCATTGCAATGCACAGGTCGTTACGGTACTCGCACCGCTGTACGCAGGAGCAAGCTTTGTTCTCATGGAAGGGTTTTCTCCAAAGGAATTTTTGCCGGCGATCGATAAATACAAGCCCTCGACATTCAGCGCCGTCCCGACTGTCTACGCAATACTGAACAGCCTGCCGGATGCAGAGAAGTACGACCTTTCATCCCTGCGGTTTGTTATATGCGGAGCGGCACCCATGCCGGTCGAGGTGTTCAACACATTCGAGAAAAAATATAAGGCATTCATACTCGAAGGCTATGGTCTTTCAGAGGCAGCCTGCGCCAGCATCATTAACCCGTTGAAAGGCAAGAGGAAGATAGGTTCTATCGGCAAGCCCCTCCATGGCCAGGAAGCAAAGATTCTCGATGAAAACAACAAGGAGCTGCCGCAGGGGCAGATCGGGGAGATCTGCATAAAAGGTGATGTTGTCATGACCGGTTATTACAAGAATCCGGAGGCAACCGCATCCGCGATAAAGGACGGCTGGCTGCACACCGGTGATCTCGGTTATATGGACGAAGAAGGGTATATCTTTATCATCGGTAGAAAAAAAGAGATGATCATTTGCGGCGGCGAAAACATCTACCCGAAAGAAATAGAAGAGGTGCTATACAAGCATCAAGGCGTGCAGGATGCCGCGGTCGTCGGGATCCCGGACCCAAAATGGGGAGAAGAGGTTTTCGGCTTTGTTGTGCCCAAACAGGGGATGCAACTGTCTGAGCAGGAACTTGTAGGCTTCTTGAAG
>JAMDCL010000036.1 GCA_023489065.1 Deltaproteobacteria bacterium
TCTCATAAAAGAACTCTCCAGGAAAAACACCCTCTTTGAGATCGTACTATTTTTAGCGGCACTGTTCCTTGTATCCATCGATACCGGTTCCGTTTATTTTCAAAAGGCCATGGAGATAGCCCATGCATTTATTTCCGGCAATCCTTTGGACCGCGTGTACCGGTTAACGTTTTATTCCGCACAGTTTTACGGAATGGTGCTGCTGTTGTTCCTCAACTTCAGGATGATCAAACGATGTCCCCCTGAGAGAGACCGGGTCACCATGCACAAAAACACCTCTCCCCCTTGTCAGGGGACGACAACAGCCCGGTAAACTTCTCCGGTGCATTTTCAGGTCATTCGTACCGCAGGGATTCTATAGGGTCGAGCTGAGCTGCCTTGTACGCGGGATACACGCCGAAGAATATCCCGACGAAGGCGGAAAAAAAGAACGAGAGCAGGATCGACCAGAGTGTAATGCTGATGTGGAAGCCGCTGATCATGGACTGCATGATAAACCCGCCGCCGATGCCTATCAGCATACCGATGACCCCGCCCGTTGTACTCAGGGTTGCCGATTCTATGAGGAATTGGATGAGTATGTCCTGCTTGTTCGCCCCGACAGCCTTGCGCAGGCCTATCTCTCTGGTGCGCTCCTTGATGGAAACCAGCATGATATTCATGATCCCGATACCGCCCACGAGCAGCGATATGCCTGCTATGCCGCCGAGAACGATGGTCATCATGTTCATAATGGTATCGACCGTCGAAAGCATGGACTCCTGCGTTACCACGCTGAAGTCTTCATTGTTGTTGTGCTGTTTCTTCAGGATCTGCGTTATCTGTGCAACGGCCTCGTTGATCACGTTCTTGGATATGGCCTTCGCCCGGATGCCGAACAGGCTGTCCGTGTTGAAGAGTTTTTCCGCCGCCCGTGCAGGCACGTACACGAGATCGTCCCAGTCAAACCCGACAGCCTGTCCCTTCTTTTCCATAACCCCTATGACCCTGAAATAAAAATTACCGAGCTTGACGATCCTGCCGAGTGGGTTTTTGTCCGCAAACAACGCCTTCCATATATTGTACCCGAGTACACACACATTCCTGCCCGCGTCGCTTTCCTCTTTTGTCATAAAACCGCCGATCGAGGGCATCATGCTGATGATCTTCGTGAACTGCTCATTGACACCGACGACCGTTGTATCGGCATGCGCGTCATGGTATTTCACGATAAGCGCTCCGAGTATCATCGGGAACACTCCGTCCACGTATGTTGCCTGCCGCTCTATTGCCTTGACATCCGACAGCGTCAGCTTGTGCGTCGTCGCTATGCCTGCAACCGGAAAACTGCCGCCCTTGGTCTGGATTTTGCCGGGCTGTATGATAATGAGATTGGTCCCGAGGCCCGTGAATTTCTCAAGGATATATTGCTTTGCACCCTCTGCCATGGAAACAAGCAGGATCACGGAAGCAACGCCGATGATCACGCCGAGCATGGTCAGCGCAGACCGCATCTTGTTGCTCGATAAAGCCTCAAAGGCCGTAACGATGTAAGTCAGTTTGTTCATAGTTCACTGCACAATGGCGCCGTCCAGTATCTTTATCACCCTGTTCGCCTGCTGGGCTATGGAGGGATCGTGCGTGATGAGCACGACCGTCACCTTCATTTGCTGGTTGAGGTTTTTGAAAATGGATATGATCTCCCCGCCGGACTTCGTATCCAGGTTCCCGGTGGGTTCGTCCGCAAGAATAATATCCGGGTTATTGACGATCGCCCGGGCTATGGCAATACGCTGCTGCTGCCCCCCGGACAACTGCGACGGCCTGTGATACATCCGGTCGCTCAACCCCACCTTTTCCAGGGCATCTTTCGATCGTGTTTCCATCTCCTTTCCCTCTATACCCGCGTACAGCAGGGGGATGGAAACATTTTTGATCGCATTGTACCGGGGCAGCAGGTTGAACATCTGGAACACGAACCCTATTTGCTTGTTGCGTATATGCGCGAGCTCTCTATCGGAATAGTCCGATATGTTTTTATCGTTCAAAATGAATTTCCCGTCGGACGGTTTGTCCAGACACCCGAGGATGTTCATCAGTGTGGACTTGCCGGAACCGGACGGACCTATTATGGAGATATACTCGCCGCTGTCTATGCGGAGGTTAATATCCTTCAAAGCCGTTACCTCCACGGATTCCATCCGGTATACCTTCCATACATGTTCCATCTCAATCATGCGCCGAGACCTTCATGCCTTCATGCAGGGTATATTTGTCAGAGGGCAGGATCACCTTCATATCCTGTGTCAGTCCCTTTGTAACAACCGTGTTGTCCCAGTTCGATATGCCTGTGTGTACGTCAATCTTTTCTGCCTTTTGATCGCGGATAATCCACACGAACTTTTTGTTCGAAGACGATTCCTGGACCGCGTACGTAGGTACGGAGAGGACGTCCTTTGCCACGCTGACGATGATCTCGACGTCAGCGGACATGCCCATCTTGATACCGCGTATGGGCGGAAGGGAGATCTCTGCCTCGATGGTCCTGTTGAGATCGAGGGCAGTAGATACCGAGGGAGACACCTCGGTGACCCTGCCGTGAAAAACCCTGTCCGGAAACGCATCGAAGGTAACGTGCGCGGACTGTCCCGTTCTTATCATGCCGGAATCAACCTCATCGAACGGTGCCTTTATGTGATACGAACGGTCATCGACGACCTGTACCAGCAGCCCGTACTGCTGCAATGCGGATGCACTGCCCGGGAGCATGGAATTGCCGCCGAGGGGAAATTCCCCGAGATGGGCGTTCAACTCTGTTATTACCCCGGTTATGGGTGTTCGTAAGAACGACTGATTGTACCGTGCCAATGCACCCCTGTACGCGTACATCGCCGTATCAAGCGATACCTTTGATATGGCGTGAGACCGGTAAAGCTTTTGTGCCCTGTTGTATGCCTCTGCCGTACTGTCGAGTTCGACCTTTGCAATAGCATTGTCCATGACGATGATAACATCGCCCTTATGAACGTGGCTGCCCTTTTTATAATAAATATGGGTTATTGCACCGGGGTATTCGGACATCAGGTCTGCCTTTTCGACAGGTTCTACGGAGCCTGAAGATGTTGAGCTTACGATCTGATCGACATCACCCCTTTTTACGGACACGGCCTTTACCGTGACAGGCTTATCGGATGACAGAATTTTTATAACAACGATCAGGACTGCCCCTGTGATAACAACCGGGATGGCTAATTTTTTCAGCTTCATGAGATCTTCCTATATTGATACTCATTTCTTGGCAAGCACTTGAATGGATGATAGGCGCGGTCTTTGTTTGACTTTATACGGGCAGCAGGATTAAATTATAAACTATACTTATTCAAAGGGGCAGGGAAAATAATGTTTGAAATGATCCTTAAAAAAATTGCGGGCTCAAAAAACGACAGGGACCTGAAAAAGATATACCCGCTTGTTGAAGAGATCAACGGGTTTGAGCCTTCTGTTTCAGCGCTGCCGGACAGTGCGCTGAAGGAAAAGACCGCAGCGTTCAAAAAGAGGCTCGAAAACGGCGAAACGCTCGACGATATTCTGACCGAGGCATTTGCCGTTGTGCGGGAGGCATCAAAACGCGTCATCCGTATGAGGCATTTCGATGTCCAGCTGCTCGGGGGCATCGTTCTCAACACGGGAAGAATTGCCGAGATGAAAACGGGTGAAGGTAAAACCCTCGTAGCCACCCTGCCGGCATACCTGAATGCGCTCGAAGGCAAGGGCGTGCATATCGTTACCGTAAACGATTACCTTGCAAAACGTGATGCGGAATGGATGGGTGAGGTCTATAAATTCCTCGGGCTCACGGTCGGGGTCATTGTCCATGACCTGGATGACGGGCAGCGGCAGGCAGCGTATAACGCCGACATTACCTACGGCACGAACAATGAGTTCGGGTTCGATTACCTCAGGGACAACATGAAATTCGACATAAGGGAAATGGTGCAGCGGGACTTAAACTACGCGATCGTCGACGAGGTGGACAGCATACTGATAGACGAGGCGAGGACGCCGCTCATCATATCCGGTCAGGCCGAGGAATCAACCAGCAAGTACTACACCATCGACAAGATTATTCCGCGGTTGAAACTCGAACAGGATTATACCATAGATGAAAAACAAAAAAATGTTATCCTCACGGAACAGGGGGCGCTGAACGTCGAGAAACTGCTCGGCATCGGGAACATCTTCGAGCCTTCGCAGATAGAGACCCTGCACCACGTGAACCAGGCATTGAAGGCGCACGTTATCTTCAAAAGGGACGTGGACTACATGCTCAAGGACGGCGAGGTCGTCATCGTAGACGAATTCACCGGAAG
>JAMDCL010000023.1:0-2424 GCA_023489065.1 Deltaproteobacteria bacterium
TGGGCATGTACAACGTGCGGACATGCGGTTACAATCTTTTTCACCTTGTATTTGTTCAATGTTTCTACGTTCTGCTTTGCGAGTGCCTGGAACGCATACTCGTTGCCCGCCCTTCTTACCCAGTCGCCGCAGCACGTCTCTTCCGTACCGAGCACCGAGAACTTGACATTTGCCGCCTGCATAAGTTTGACGAATGCAATGGCAATCTTTTTGTTCCTGTCGTCGTAAGCCCCGGCACACCCTACCCAGAACAGGATATCGGCATCCGGCTGCTCAGCCATGGTTTTTACGCCGAGGCCCTCTGCCCATTCAAGCCGTGCATCGGAACCGAGCCCCCACGGGTTGCCGTTCGTATCGTTGTTTCTGAACGTTGCGGACAACTCCTGCGGCATCTTGCTCTCGGTCATGACGAGATACCTTCTCATATCTATAATGTCCCTGATATGTTCATTGGCGACAGGGCAGATCGCCTGGCAAGCGCCGCACGTTGTACATGCCCACAGCTCCTGCGGAGAGATGGACGTTGCTGTGTTATGTTCGCTGGGATGCTCTTTTTTGAAAGCCATACGCTTCTCGCCTTCGGCTTCGTCAGCCAAAAGCGCTGTCCTTTGATCATCCGGCAGTTTTTCGTCAGCTTTCAACTTCAGGATCTTCGGGCCGTTCGCCTTCATGTTTTCCTTGATGTTCAGAATAACCTCTCTCGGTGAAAGGATCTTACCCGTGTTTGCTGCGGGACAGTCATCCGTACACCTGCCGCATTCCGTACATGCCGGTCCGTCAAGCAGTTGTTTCCAGGTTAATTCCTCGAATTTCGAAACGCCGAAGGTCTCAACGCCCTCTGCCTCGAAGTTTATGGGCTGAAGCTGCATTGTTTTGTCGGTAAGATTGAGGAAAAAGTTGTTCGGTATTGCACCCAGTAAATGCAGGTGCTTTGAGTTCGGAATAAAATCAAGAAAAAATAAAAGCATGAGTACATGCAGCCACCATACGACCTGGTATGTTACGGGAGACAAGGGGTTTGTAACATGGAAGAGCTTTATATACGTACCTGCAAAGAGCATCCAGTTTACTGCCTTCGATACGGGCTCTTCCTGGTTTACGCCATTGCTTATGTTCATGGCAAACAGGGTAAGCATCAGTCCCGTTATAAGTCCGAGTATAAGGTAAGAACCGAAGTGATAATTAAGCTTTTTGGGATGTTCTATAAATCTTCTCGCCAAAGACATTATCATTGCCACGAGAACCGCCGCTGCCATCAAGTCCTGGGAAAAGATGAATAGATTGTAAAGCGGATAGCCTAAGAACTTAAAGGTAAACCCATGAACCAGCCCCCCCGCGAGTATTTCTATTTCTCCGAGCAGCAGGATCATGAAGCCCCAGAAGATCATGAAATGCATTATACCGGCATAGAGTATATCACCTTTTGGACGCTTGAAATTTGCAAGCTGAAAGATGGCATTGCGTATCATCATCCATGTCCGCTTACCGATTTGATCAAACCGGTTTTCAGGTTTGCCAAGCAGGACATACCTTGCCAGGGTGACTACTTTGTAGAAAAAATAGCCGAATGAAACAATTAAAGCTATGGCTACAAAAATTGATTTCATGTTACCTCCTTATTTACGGGACAATCTACCCCGTTACAGGCACTGCCCTGAACGGGGTAACTGCATCGCCCCAGCTCAAAATCCACGTGATGCTATTTACTTGACCTTCTTGATTTCTTCAACCAATTCAGGCACTGCCTTTGCAAAATCAGCGACAAGCCCGTAGTCCGCTATCTGGAAGATAGGGGCATCAGGGTCCTTGTTTATGGCAACGATTGTTTTGGAATCTTTCATGCCTGCGAGGTGCTGTATCGCTCCTGATATACCGATCGCTATATAAAGGTTCGGTGCAACGATCTTGCCCGTTTGCCCGACCTGAAGATCGTTCGGCACCCATCCTGCATCGACAGCAGCCCTTGAAGCGCCGATCGCGGCACCAAAGAGGTCTGCAAGCTGTTCTATTGTTTTAAATCCTTCGGGTCCCTTCAGTCCTCTTCCGCCGGATATGACCACACTTGCATCCGCCAATTGCGGCCTGGTTGATTTATGTTCTATGACCTCGAGGGATTTTGCCTTGAGCGCACCCTGATCTATTTTCACACTGACCGGCGTGACTGGTGATGCCGCAGACACAGCCTCTGCATGCGCAAACGCCGTTCCTCTTACCGTCGCAACGATGATATCACCGCTTACCTCGACGTCCGCAACCATACTTCCTGCCCACATTGCCCTTGTAAACCCGGAAATTTTTCCGCCGTCGGTTTTGATCGACAGGATATCGGAAACCATCCCTGCCTTGAGCTTGACGGCAAGTCTTGGAAGAAGGTCCTTGGAGAAGGCGGACGTCGTTGCAAGGACGAGCCCTGCTGACTGGGAT
>JAMDCL010000023.1:2434-3341 GCA_023489065.1 Deltaproteobacteria bacterium
GAACGCCGCGATCGCATACGCCTCTGCCGTATATCCGGCAAGTGATGCGTCCTCAACGGCTATAACGCCGTCAGCACCGAAGCGGGATGCAGCTTCTTTTGCCTTGTCGATTCCCGATCCGATAAGCAGGAGAAAAGATTTTCCCGATGTCGCTTTTGCCGCATCAATGCCTGCCTTGATCGCAGAAAGACTCTGTTTTACCAGTTCACCGTTTTTATGTTCGCACAGTATTATTACATTTCCCATTTCAGCCTCCTCTATATGACCTTTGCTTCGTTCTTTAATTTGGTTACGAGATCCTGCACGGATTCCACTTTCACCCCGCCTTTTCTCTTGGGTGGCTCTGTCAGCTTTTTAACGGTAACGCGTGGTTTTACCGCAGCGCCGAGGGCGTCGACCGTAAATTCTTTTACGGGTTTTTGCTTTGCCTTCATGATGTTGGGCAAAGACGCATACCGGGGGGTATTCAGTCGGAGGTCTGCCGTGATAACACAGGGCAGCTCGACTTCTTTCACCTCGAGTCCGCCGTCAATCTCGCGTGTTACCTTCGCTTTTTTCTTATCGTCCGAAATCTCCACTTTCGAAGCAAACGCCGCCTGGGGATACCCGAGGAGCTCGGCAAGCATAAAGCCGGCCGCACCCATATCATCGTCAACGGCCTGTTTTCCAAGAATAATGACGTCGGGCTTTTCCTGCTCAACGACCTTTTGCAGGATATTCGCGACATCGTAAGAATCATAGCTGCCTGCATAATTGACGAATATGCCTCTATCCGCCCCCATTGCAAGTGCGGCACGTATCTGTTCGGTAACCACCTTATCCCCGATGGAAACGACGACAACTTCGCCGGTTTGCTTTTCTTTTATCCTCAATGCCTCTTCAACAGCGATCTCATCGAATGGATTCA
>JAMDCL010000023.1:3351-4339 GCA_023489065.1 Deltaproteobacteria bacterium
TTTCACGGTTACCTCCTCTATGGTTATTTTTTTATAGCTATACCGTTTATCAAAACTTCCGTGGCATCTTTGCTGAGCTTTTCGATCGAATACTTGGAGTCGCCCGCAAGGACCCATATCAGCGTCAGTTCATCCAATGCTCCGAACACCATCCTCTTGATAATACCGGGCATCAGGTGTTTCGCTACGAGCCCTTTTGCCTGGGCATCCCGTATAATACCGGATATGATGTTGAGGTATTCTTTGAACTTTATGTTTTTGTATTCCTTAATGAACTTATTACTCTGTCTTAACTCAACTGATATGACCTCTGCAAGAAATTTATCCTTCTTAATGAGTTCGAAATGTATTTTTATGAAGGCGCGCAGCTGTTCGATGGGATCCGGTATGGCGGAAAGCCTTTCGTTTACCATTTGTATAATCTGATTCATGCTTTCCTCGAAGAGCGACACGAGGAGGATGTCCTTGTTCTTAAAATAGAGATAGATGGTTCCGTCGGCCACATTTGCCTCCTTTGCAATATCCGAAATGCGGGTATTATAAAACCCCTTCCTGGCAAAGGTTTTGATAGCCGCCCTCAGTATTTGCTCATGCTTGTCATTTTTCTCGTGGTTAACGGTATTTTTCATAGGCAATCGCAATATTGAATGAATAGTCATTCATTTTAAACCGTTTGTCAAGGTGATCGTTACGGAGTGTTCTATCCTGAATATGCGGCCGGGTAAACCATTGCGGCGCCATTAAATTCCTTCCCGGAACAGAAGGGGCACCCTTTCTGCATTGTCAGCATACATTGCAAAGATTTGCAGGACTATGCAGCGTGTAAAGCTATGCCGTATCTGTTATTCCTATAATGACTTAAGATAAACCGCAATAGCCTTTAATTGTTCCTTGGTCAAAAGCGGATGGTCCGGCATAACGTTATACACATCCTTTCCAAGAAGAACCTCGTGGCCGCCGGGTTTAAAATGCTTTCCCGGAGTGGCGA
>JAMDCL010000046.1 GCA_023489065.1 Deltaproteobacteria bacterium
ACCGAGGTTTACAACGTCCGTGCAAAGACACGCGGATGTGGCAGCGGGGAAAGAAGAACTCCAGGGGGTCGTCGTCCGTACCGATGACAAAGGAAGGTCTGTGTCCATGGTAAGGATCAAAGAACATGTATGAATAGTCTGCGAGCACTGAAAAAGCCTGCAATTATAAAACTTTGGCTGAAAAGGTCCCTGCCGGTGTATGTGTTTGTGATCGTATCGATCATAACGATCAAATACGGCTTAACGGCCTATTTGAAACACAAATACCCTCCGATCGTCAAAGACGACACGGTATTAGGGATACGGCTTCCGTTTGCAAAGAGGGTCTACAGGGAAAGATGGCTTACCGCTTACGACAAATGGTCTCCGTATTTCTTCCTGGTTGCTACCGGCATAGCAGGTCTATGGATGTTTGCTTTGCTGAAATCGACAGCGGATGTGGCACACGATCTATCAATGGCCGCTCTGGAGAAATCGGATAAGGCCGAGACCGGCGGCGATCTGTCGCAGGCCATCTACAATCTCAAGGTTGCAACTTCTTTCAGTATGGATGATGCCCTGATTGAAAGTATGAATCAAAAAATAGAAAAACTGAAGTTTTCTTTGTCCTCCCGATCCGCACTTTTATCCAAAACACTGACCGGACAGGACCGGACGGAACCGGAGAAAACCGTAGTAAAACAAGCAACAGATCCTGCTCACCCTGTCGCCAGCAGATATAAAAAAATAAGAAAACTCGGACAGGGTGCCATGGGGATAGTCTGGCTTGCCGAAGATACGGTACTGGAAAGGCAGGTCGCAATAAAAGAATTGCCAATCCACATAGCAGAGGACGCAGAATTCAAGGAAAGGTTTTTGCGGGAAGCGAAATTGCTCGCACGGTTGACCCATCCGAACATCGTACAGCTCTACGATATTGTCGAAGACAGCGATGTTTTGCACTACACCATGGAGTATGTGGAAGGCCAGTCCATGGATCAGATAGTAAAGGCATCAAAGCTGCCCCTGGATACCGTACTGGATTATGCAGTGCAGATCCTGAAAGGTATGGATTATGCACACGGCATGAAAATCATACACAGAGATTTAAAACCGATGAATATCATGGTTCGTAAGGACAACATCGTCAAAATCGCCGATTTCGGTCTTGCAAAACTGGTAGGGAGTTCTTCGGTCACCATGGCGGGTACGGTGATGGGCTCGCCCCTGTATATGTCCCCGGAACAAGCAATGGGTGAAGAGGCCGATGAAAGGAGCGACATCTATTCCTTCTCCATGATCCTGTACGAACTGACGACAGGAACACCGGCGTTTACCGGCTCTCCAAAAGATGTCATAACCAAGCAAATACAGGCAATGCCTGAAAAGCCGTCTTCGCGGGCTTCCATTCCGGACTGGCTTGATGCGGTGATACTGAAGGGGCTCTCGAAAAATAAAGAACAGAGGTATCAGAGGATTTCAGATATGCTGAACGATATGACAAACCATAGGCAATGAACATGAAATTCGGTGACCTGTCAAAGAGACTGTTAACCGCTGTCGTGGGCATCCCCATACTTATCTTTGCCCTTGTACAGGGCGGATATGTCCTGCTGACCCTGGTAGCATTTGTTGCAGTCATCGGCTTGTGGGAATTCTTTCACGTTATGGAGTTGAGAGGATATAAGCCGCTCAAAACAGCGGGTTATGTGTCCGGGCTTGTCATCGTGTTTTCCGCGTACTTTATGCAAAATTACTTCCTCGTGTTGTTTGTCGTCCTGCTTTTCATACTCTTCGTGGGCCTCTTCGAAAAGGACAATAAAGCCGCATTATCGGGGACCGGCGGAACCATCTTCGGTGTATTTTACATAGCAGGTCTTTTGACTTTCGCGATTCAATTAAGAAACCTCGGTACATTCCTCATGACACAGTACCGATCCCTGGGTCCATTTCTCGCAACACAGCACATAGACGACAGGACCGGCATATATGCGATATTTTTTCCTATAGCCGTTGTATTTATCAGCGATACCGGGGCATATTTTATCGGCAAAGCGTATGGCAAAAGAAGGGTCGCACCGGCCATAAGTCCAAAAAAATCATGGGAGGGAGTTGGCGGAGGTATAGCTGCGAGTCTTATTGCCGCCTTCGTGATATGGATGATTGCACCCGATAGATTCCCGCTGAAACAGGCCGTCATTCTTTCCGTGCTGCTGAGTATTGCAGGACTCGCGGGTGACCTGGTAGAATCAAGGATAAAAAGGGACGCCGAAGTAAAGGATTCAGGCACCATATTCCCGGGGCATGGCGGCGTTATGGACAGAATAGATGCATTGCTGTTCGGTCTGCCGATAGCATACATCTATTTCCTTATGTATTTCAAATTTATCTTTTCGAGATGAGCGGCATCGCATGCGGCTTCTCCTGGTCGAAGATGAAAAAAAGGTAGCAAGCCATATAAAAAAGGGTCTTGAGGAGGAAGGATACGCCGTCGATGTCGTAAACAACGGAGAAGACGCTTCCAGCATGGTCAGGGCCTATGACTACGATCTCATCATACTCGACGTCATGCTTCCCGGGAAAAACGGTATCCAGATATTAAAAGAGCTCAGGGACAGCAAACAGGACACCCCCGTTATATTTCTCACAGCAAAAAACAGTACCGAAGAGAAGATCCTCGGGCTGGACCTCGGGGCAGATGATTATCTCACGAAGCCGTTCGAGTTCGAAGAATTATGTGCACGCGTCCGGGCAATACTGAGGAGGCACGAGTCCGTAAAAACCAGCAAACTCGTCATAGCGGACCTCGAACTGAATCCCGTTACCCATGAGGTGAAGAGAGCTGGTCAGAGAATAGATCTCACGCAAAAGGAGTATGCGCTGCTTGAATACCTCCTGTATAATCAGGGTAAGATCCTGACAAGAACGATGATCGTAGAGCATGTCTGGGACCAGGATTTTGACAGCTTCACCAATGTCGTGGACGTTTACGTAAATCATCTGAGAACGAAACTGGACCAACCTTTCGAAAAAAAGCTTCTGCAGACCGTGCGCGGCTTTGGTTATGTACTGAGAGAACAGGATGCTTCCCATAAGGATTAGATTAACGTTCTGGTACGTGGCCATTTTTTCGATAACCCTGGGTATCTACAGCTTTTTTTTGTTCGCGTTCATTTCTCACACAATCATCAGGAACTCGGACAGGGAAATGCTTGCAGAGGCAAAAGAATGCAGGTCTATTTTTCTCGAAGAAATTACAAAACCTTCTTTTGAAGAACTGGACGAAGAATTAAAAGGCATTAATTATTATCTGCAGATCTATTCGATCGACGGCAAGCTGCTGTATACATCTGCGAATCTCTACAAGACCAATCTTCCGGTCGATACCCGGGCATTCAATTCCATAGAACACGACAAATACGCATTCAGAACCGTTACCGTGTTCAGGCATACGGATGTGCGTACGCTTCTGTATCCCATTGTCGTCAACGGCGCGATACGATACTACCTCACCATAGGCATGCCGCTCAACGCGCAAAACGGATTTTTAAGCATGCTGGGTATAATCCTCACCGTTGTTACCCCTATCTTCATCGTTATTGCAAGCTGGGGCGGTATCGTCATTGCGGGCAGGGCGATGAAGCCGGTCGACGAGATAATAGAAACGGCACGACGCATAGAAGCCGGGAACCTGACAGAGCAGATCACTGTGAAAACGCACAACGACGAGATAGGAAAACTTGCGCGGACATTCAATGATATGCTCCTCAGATTGAAAAAGGCGTTTGATGGACTTTCTCAATTTTCCCAAAATGTTTCGCATGAATTAAAAACGCCCTTGACGGTCATGAAAAGCGGCATCGAGATCAACATGATCGGCGAAAGGAACGCAGCGGATTACCGGGACCTGATGGTCAGCTTACTTGAAGAGATAGATCAGATGACGAGGATTATCGACGATCTCCTGCTGACGTCTCTATCCAATACGGAATCCATAAGAGCAACGTTTACCCGGATAGATATTTCATCCCTCATCCTGCAGACCATAGACTTCCTCGGTGTCCTTGCAACGGATAAAAAAGTTTCGCTCGAACATGCGGTACCGGACGGGATCGGCATCGTCGGCAACGAACGATTGCTGAAGAGGGCGTTCAGCAACATCATCGATAACGCAATCAAGTTCACACCTCCCGGCAAGAAGGTTTTTGTGTCCTTAGCCCGGAACGGTCCCGGTGTGGTTGTAGACATACGGGATCAGGGCGCCGGCATAAAAGAAGAGGACATACCAAAAATATTTGACCGGTTCTACAGAGGGAAATCCGCAAACGCAGAGGGACACGGACTCGGGCTGAGCATAGTAAAATGGATTATAGAACTCCATAACGGAAGGATCGACATCGTTTCGGCGTCCGGAGGTACAAATTTCCGGGTCAGGTTTTTACCCCGTTAGCATTCTTCCGGGAAAGAGCGCGGTTGAAGAATCCACGCTGTAAACAGCGTGGATTCTTCGTCGGTACGGAATATGTTAATCGTATAGTTCGCCTTGACCCCGCTATAAATAGCGGGGATTGCGGCGAACACCCGTTCAAAAGCATTCCTTTTCTGACCTGTTTTGCATAAAACAGTTGAAAATCCCTGTAAGAAAGTTTAATATACGTATTGAGAAAGCGTATAAAGGAGAATACAATGTTTGATATAGGCATGCCTGAGCTGATAGTGATATTCGTTATCATCCTGGTGCTCTTTGGCGGCAAAAAACTTCCCGAGGTCGGCAAAAGCCTTGGAGAGGCAATAAAGAACTTTAAAAAAGCTATGAACGAGATCGAGAGTCCCTCAACGGATGAACAGAAGAAGTCCCTTCCGGAAACAAAAATAGAACAAAAAAAAGATACTTCGGTAAAACCCAACTAACCTCCCGCCCCGGGGTTCACCCCCGGGATTCTGGGATCTCCGGAGTCACGGGGATGTATGACCGATCCTGTGAAGATTCAACGCTGTGAGCGCACACGTAAAAATATATAACATTTGACAGTTCGGAAAATACATATAATTGTTCTATAATGTATTGTATATTTCTTTCCGATGCCCATCTAAAAGGCCGCGACGACAAGAACCAGGAGAAGGTCGTTCAATTTCTTGAAGGCATAATCAAGGAACACCCCGACATGGTATTCCTGCTCGGTGATATTTTCGATTACTGGGTAAATCCGGGTGGTCTGATAGATCCTGTCTATGTCCCCTTAATGGATGTCTTACGCCGGTTATCCGAAAGTAACGTAAAAATGTATTATCACATAGGAAACCACGATTTTTTTGTAAAGAATACGTTTGAAAAGATGTTCACCACCATGGAGATTATTGAAAATGGTATGGTTATAGAACTGGACGGCAGCCGGTGTTTCGTCACCCACGGGGACATGATAGATTATACGGACAAATGGTACAGGTTGCTCAGGGTTATCATCCGGAGCAGGTTTATAAGTGCGATCGCAGACATCCTGCCCGCTTCATTAACACGCCGCATTGCATCAAGGCTTTCACAGCACAGCAGGGAGGTATGGACGATAAAAAGAACTATGCCGAACCACGTGATCGATGAGTTTGTAGAAAAAAAAGCTGCACAGGGTTTTGATGTCGTCATAGCAGCCCACTTTCATACACCGGAAATACGGGAATACACCATACAGGGCAGAAGGGTCCGCTATATCAACACCGGGAACTGGTTTAATGCTTATAGTTATGTCGTTCTTAAAGACGGGCAATTCGATCTGAGGTATTACGGTAAACCTGTATGAGGGAACTCTTGCCGTATGTAAGACGGCCCGGCAGATATATAGGCCCGGAGCCGAATGCCGTTGTAAAACAGCATGACACCGTAAAACTGAAGACCGCACTGGTCTATCCGGACCTCTACGAGATCGGGATTGCAAACCTCGGCCTCAGAATACTCTATGAATTGATCAACAGGCTTCCCTACGCACTCGCAGAAAGGGCATACAGTCCCGGCAGCGATATGGAAGCAGTTATGTCCAGGTACAATGCAAAACTGACAACCATAGAGTCGGACACCCCGCTCGATACCTTCGATATCATAGGTATTACACTGCAAACCGAGCTCAATTATGCAAACGCGATCAATATCTTAAAACTTGCAGGCCTGCCCTTGCGTGCAGACGATCGCACGGCCGCCTTCCCTCTCGTTATCGGCGGGGGCAGCTGCGCTTTCAATCCGGAACCCGTTGCGGATTTTTTTGATGCGTTCGTCGTCGGCGACGGAGAAGTGGTCATACAGGAAATCATAGATACGCTCATACTCTGCAAGGAAGATCGCGCGCCGAAACAGGAATGCCTGAAAAGGATCGCTTCGATACGCGGTGTTTACGTGCCGGGGCTGTACCGGCAGGTCGAGGATGCTGCCGGCAGTTTCAAGGGCATGGTACCGGTCGATGCGTCCGTACCTTCCGTCACCAGGGCGGTACTGCCGGATATAAAGACGGCCGCCGTAAAAAATACCATCGTCCCCCTTATAAAACCCATCCATGACAGGCTTGTCGTTGAGATAGCGCGCGGATGCACCAAGGGCTGCAGGTTCTGTCAGGCCGGCATGATCTACAGGCCTGTACGGGAAAAAGACATGGACGCCGTTATGCAGGAGATCAAACAAAACATCGGTGCCTCGGGGTTTTCGGACATAAGCCTTCTCTCCCTCAGTGCGGGGGACTACACGCACATACTTTCGCTGTTGAAATCATTCATGGCAGAGTTCGGGGATGACCGCTGCTCCCTGTCATTGCCTTCGTTACGCATCGATTCTGTTACCGGTCAGATGCTGGACCAAATCAGACAGGTCAGGAAAACGGGCTTTACCGTGGCGATAGAAGCCGGGACGCAGGGTTTAAGAAACAAAATAAACAAGAATATTACCGAGGAGGAGATACTGGCGAGCGTGGAACTGGCGGCAAAGATGGGATGGCAGACCATAAAACTGTACTTTATGCTCGGCCTCCCGTTTGAAACGGACGACGATGTAATAGGCATGGGTGAACTGATAAAGCGTATCCATACTGCTGTAAGAAAGTACAACAAGCGAACCAGGATAAATGCCAGTATCTCTGCATTTATCCCAAAGCCCCATACACCATTCCAGTGGGCCGCAATGATTACCCCCGAGGCATTTCAAGCAAAACTCTCGATAGTTAAAACCGCCGTCAGGAACACCGGCGTTACGGTGAAGCACCAATTGCCGGAGATCAGTGCCGTTGAAGCTGTGCTTGCACGGGGTGACCGCAGAATTGGGGCCGTCATTGAAGGAATTGTCCGGCACGGAATTACTGCTGACAGCTCCGAAACAGGGTTTGACTATCAGATTTGGTTCGATACCCTGCGGGAAAAAGGATTCTCTTTGTCCGCACTTCTCGGGCAAAAGGACCCGAACGATCCCCTGCCGTGGGACCATATCAACACCTTCATACCCAAATCCTTCCTGCTCGAGGAATACCGGAAGGCGGATTCCGGTATACGGACACCGGACTGTTTCACCGGGGCATGTTCGGACTGCGGCGTTTGTGATTTCAGGTCCATAGAACCCGTGCATGCGCAGAACGGACTGATAAAACAGCAGCACACCGAAAACCGGGAGGACACGAGCCGGTGGACAACGACGATCCGCGTCAAATATACCAAGGAAGGGTTGATACGGTTCTTAGGCCATCTCGAGCTCATCGATTTTTTATTGCATCTCCTCCATAGATCCGGATTGCCCCTGGCCTATACAAAAGGGTTCCACCCAAAGCCCGTTGTATCGTTCAGCGATCCCCTGCCCCTCGGAATCGAGAGCACAGCGGAGTATATCGACATCAAACTCTTCAGCGATGCAAGCGCCGAAGCGTCCCTACAGACCCTCAAAACGATGGATTATGACGGCTTGAGATTCTTGGACGCCGTTACGCTTCCCTACGGCAGCAAACCGGTCAACAGTACAACGAAGGCAATACACTATGCAATGGACCTTGCTGCAATCAAAAGCTGTACCTTGTCTGCTATCGGCACTTCACTCGATCTCCTCGTGAACAGTGAGAAATTCATGGTTCCGTCGGAAAAGAAGGCCGGCGGGCTCGATGTAAGACCTTTTATAGACATCCTGAGGATAGATCCCGGCGGCAGGCTTATCCTCGTGATAAGAAGCCGGAACAACAGGATAATCGGCCCCCTCGATATTATTGAAAAAGGACTTGGAATACCGTATCATGAGATCATTGAAGCACCTCTAAAAAAGGTTAAAGTGGATTTCGAAAATGAATGAAAACAAACTTCTCATTAAACATTCCGATACATTTTTCAGCAGGCTTGATTCTATAGCTACAGCAAGCCTTATGCTGATGCTGCTGGCAGTTCCGCTTGCATTTTATAAAAATGAGTTCATCTGGATCAAGGTCTTCGTCATCTATCTCCTGTTCTGGCCGATCCTTATTGTTTATTTCTTGAAATCCATGGTCCACCAGAGTGTCGATTTCTTCTATACCCCGGTGATGATACCGGTACTGCTCCTCGATATTATTGCATGCCTGTCTTCCTTTCATGCCTATAACTCTTATTTGTCGCTGCAGGTGCTTGTCAAACAGATAGCCTATCAGATGCCGTTCTTTTTATTCATCTACTATGCAAAAGACATTAAAATGCGGACCATGATTATCATAGTATCCGCCATTGCTGTCATCGTGAGTATCTACGGCATAGCACAGTTCTTACACGTTATCGCTCCGCCCCTGGATCCGTGGGGAAGGCCCAATCCCGCAAGTACCATGGGGCTCACCAACTTCACGACGGATTATCTCGTCATGGTCATACCATTCATGTTGTCAGCCTTTTTTTCCGAGCACGGAAAAGGATACGTGAAGTACGGGGCATATGCCGGTATCATCCTGTCTCTCGCATATATCATTATCGGCAAGAACCGGGCCGGATGGATCGCCGCAGTGTCTTCGCTTCTTCTCTATGCACTCGCATTCGTTTTCTTTAAGATCCATAAGCATGTGGACGGGGCTGCAAAAAGATTGCTGCTGTATACGGGTATCGCTGCAATAATCTTCATGGGATTCGGATTAGGTTTTACAAAAACAGGCGCAGTGCTTGTCCAGAGAGGCGAGAGCATTTTCAGTAAAGACTATCCCTCCAACGCATTCAGGCTGCTTGTATGGAAAAGTACCTTCAAGGGAATAAAAGACAACCCTGTTTTCGGCGTTGGAATCGGCAATTATCAGATCAACATACCACTGTATGAGGTCGGCGCCTTAAAAACGACGGATTGGAAAGAATTACGATACCTGAACGACGCACACAACGAATATATTCAGATACTCTTTGAACTGGGAATTGCGGGACTTCTGCTTTTTCTGTGGTTTCTTGGGGAACTATTCGTTGTCGGTATCAGAAGTCTCAAAGATTCAAGGGACGACACGGACGATCTGCTGTGGAACACAGCGCTGCTTTCGGGCATCGTTGGAGCACTGATAACCGCTTTCTTTACCTTTAATCTCGAAAATCCGGCATCAGCCATGCTGTTCTGGGTCTTTGCAGGACTCATTGTCGGTAAACGGAAGTACCGTCATTTCGAAGATGAATACGGTTTTGTATCCGTCCTTAAGAAATTGTCCGGTTTTAAATGGAGATGGAAGTATGATTTCGAGATCGCTCTCAACAATAATTTACCCCTGACAATCGTCTTTGTTATCGTGTTTCTTATTACCGTGATACTGCTCGGGGATCTTACGTCCTTCTCGCAGAAGCAGACTGCTGCCCACATCTATACCATGGAGGCAGAAACGTTCCTGGATTTAAAGATGCCAAAAAAAGCGGTAAAAATCATAGCAAAGGCCAACGCGCTGTCGAAGAATGATTATATGATACTGTATACCCTCGCCCGGGCGGAAGCGGGGAGTCTCGATACTGCGGACGCTATCGTGGATGCAAAGAAGGTCATAAGCTTAGCACCTTATTTTTTCTACGGGCACAAACTGCTCGGATTCCTCTATTACAACAAAGACAATTATGCCGGGGCAATCAACGAATTCAATACCTCCGTCGATCTCATGCCGCTGTCCATAACGGAGGTCGGCCCTTATCTCGTCAGTTCTTACCTCAGTACAAACGAAGTCGATAATGCGATATCCCTCGCGACAAACCTTCTTAAGAACGACCCGCAGCACGAGGTTTATACGTTCCTGCTTGGCACGGCCTTTTATATGAAAGGCGATTATCCCGATGCATTGAAATATCTGAAAGAGGCGGTAAAAAAAGACCCCACGGATTTCAATGCAACGCTCAATCTTACGGAATGTCTTGAAAAGACGAATGATTATAAAGACGCATTGGTTTATGCAGTACAGCTGACGAAGATCGCAGCGGACAATCCTGTTGCCTGGTACACGCTTGCAAGGAGTTCCATGCTGCTGCACGATGAAGCAGGTGCCTTCGATGCACTCGCCAGATTGTTCAAGATCAATCCATCGTACAAGATGACCGTTGTGAATGATAGTGTCTTCTCAAAGCTGCTCGGGAAACCCCGCATGAAAGAACTGCTCACCGGAAAGGTATTCGTCTTTCAGCCCGCGAAAAGAAAGAGCAAGTGACATTGCATTCCGGCAGATACCCGGCTATCCCCTCTCTCCTGCATACCGGACACTGAGTTGACCCATTTCTAATGGGATGTGGTTGCAGCCTTCTTAGCCGGAGTTGCCGCCGGTGTCACATTGATTGTCTTGCTTGTGACCAATGCCGTCCCTATACCGTGTTCATACACCATCCTGCCGCCGTAACTTGCTCCGAACCCGATGATACCCGCCGCCAGAGCAAACAAGACCAATCGTACAATCCGGTACCTGTTCTTCATGACCAATGTCCATAGCGCGGCGGCGATGGCAATGGAACCACCTGTACCCTCCAAATCCCCGTGGATATCGATGAGATGATTGACCGCTGCAGGATGCGGAACACTGTCCCCTGCCAGCGAACCTGTTATCAATGTTGCTATTGCAGCCAGGGCGGCAATAACGATAAGGTTGGTAGACGTTGTATCGAACGCGTCCCGCTTGAACAGCCAGTACAGTACCTCGAACAGTAGTGCACTCAAGGTCAAAGCTATAGGGAAATGGACAAACAATGGGTGTATGTTTTGCATAGGGCCCTCCTTTATCGGCTTTCATACCACATTTACTCCTTTATTCAAAGACAGAACGTGACGGGCTCCGCGCTCTCCCTTTACGCAGGGAAATGCATTTACCTCCCTGCCTTGTTCAGCCTTGCCTACGATTCTTTCCGACGGTAGTGTGCGGGATTTTCTATCAAATTACCCTCTTGACAACTCAGGTATGGTAACTTAGCTTGAGAATAGATCGATCCGTGCAATGAATCGTGGGGTAAAACCATGTCGAGGAGTGACAATACATGAATACAATGAATCCCGAGGTCGATGTGTTTTTAAGGAAAGCAAAGAAGTGGCGGAAAGAATTTGAGAAACTGAGAACGATCGTTCTCGACTGTCGACTGACTGAAGAATTGAAGTGGCGTCACCCGTGTTACACGTACCAGGACAAGAACATCGTTCTCATTCATGGATTTAAAGAATACTGTGCGCTTTTGTTTTTCAAAGGCGCCCTGTTACGCGATAAGAAGGGTATTTTAATCCGGCAAACGGAGAATGTTCAGGCGGCACGCCAGATACGGTTCACCGATGTACGGCAAATCGTTGAGATGGAAATTATGTTGAAGGCCTATATCAAAGAAGCTGTTGAAGTGGAAAAAGCCGGTTTGAAGGTGCATTTAAAAGAGACATCTGAATACAAAATCCCCGAGGAATTCCGGAACAAATTGGATAAAAACCCTGCCCTGAAAACCGCTTTTGAGGCATTGACGCCGGGACGGCAAAGAGCATACATATTTTATTTTTCTTCACCCAAACAAGCCAAAACCCGGGAATCGAGGGTCGAGAAATATATGCAGCAAATTCTCAAAGGAAAGGGATTGAACGATTAGTACAGCTGCCCCAGAATCTTAAATTCCCCTTTTGTAAAGGGGTGTCCCGCCAACGGCGGGAACGGGGTATTGTTTCTTTCCTCAGCCATTCCGCACTTTTTATTTCCCTCCCTTGACGGGAGGGACGAAGGGAGGGGGATCCACTCTTCTTCCCCTCACCTAAGAGCCTCAATATTTAAGTCTCGTTTCAGCCCGCCCCCAGATAAGGGGGCCATGGGGGTTTGGTTATGAACCAACCTATCCAAAGTCCGTGACTGCCCCTTTCCTCCCGGGATCTTGTAACGTGCAGCCCTGCCCTCAATTCTTTTCAAGGCAAAAACTATTTTCATCATATCACCAGCAGGGGAATAGCCATCCTAAGATAGGTATCAATGAGAAAGGCCGCCGCTCGTTTGGAGAAGCAAATGAATAAAGACAAGGGATAATAAAAGGAGATCGATGGCTATTTCACATTTCAAGGATTGACCCCGTTGCGTTCCATGTCAAATACTGCCCCCTCGTTTTATCTATTCCGTTTGAAAGTAGTATCATTGTATGTTAAAATATAATTCAATTATGAAGAGAGGGGCAATGAGCTGTTCAAAGCCAGTTCAATACATACTGTTGTCTGCGGTTTGTATATCGTTCTGCTTTGCCGTACACAAAGCCTTCGGTGAAGATATCTTACAACATCCGGCCAATGTTCCAAAGATCAGCACGGCACAGGCCATCATGAACGATGTCGTAATCAACCTGCTGAAAAAGGACATAGCGTCATTAAAAAAGTTAAAGAGCTACCATTGTACTTTCATAAAACAGGAAATGTTCGACAACAAGCTCAACCATGAAGAGACCATAGACTATTATTACAAGGCGCCGTGTATGATTTATATGAAATGGACGAACAAGCAGGAAAAGGGGCTCACGGCAGTGTACGACTGCAAAAAAGACAAAGGCCATTTTTTCGCAAAAGACAGCGGACTTGCTGGAAGTCTCGGATTCATGAAATTCAGATTGAACAGCACATTTGTGAAGGTTTTTCATCCAAACCACTGGCAGATAAACCAATCGGACATCATTTTCATATCGGAAATGATCCTGGACCAGATGGAGGATTCCATAGAAACAGGTCAGTTTCTGTTGAGTTCGATCAAAGTGACACACGATAGTGATGCCGGTGCGGACACCCTCAGGTTCGACGCCTTTCTTTCCGACAAACCGGTCAACGGAATCCTGTACAAAAAAGCTTCTCTGTGGGTCGATTCGAACACGCTGATACCGGTAAAGTTTATGCTGTATAATTTCAAGGATGAACTCTACGAGCGTTATGTGCTGAAAAACATAGAACTTAATGTTGACATACCTCAGAGCCTCTTTGCTGCCGTAAAGTAAAATGGATTAGCTTTGTGCAAACTCCGATTGAACTGTTATCCGAATACTTGACATTTTTGTCAAATACAAATAGTAATGTTAACACCATCACCTTAAGGAGGAATACCATGATGAACGGCAATGACGTCCAATGGGACATAAGCGTAAACAAGTTTTTTGAAGAAGTTGTGCCGCAGATATTCAGCGACGAACTGAAGAACCATCCTGTCCAGGATATGGAGGGCCTCGATTTCAAACTGCAATTCAAAATCACCGGAGAAAACACCGTGACCTACGGGATCGTTGTAAAGAACGGTATCGACCTGAAGGTAATACCGAACGGCATTCCCGACCCCCAGATAAACATTGAATTAAACGAGAAAGACTGGCGTGACTCGATAACCGGGAAAGAGGGCGGGAACGCAGTGATGGGCATGTTCTTTAACCCCGCCATGTTGAACAAAAGCAAGTATAACTCCCTGCTCGGGGTAAAAGGTGTCCTGAACCTCGCGTTGGCAAAGGAATCGGGTGAATTGTTCAATGCGAAGCTGCAATTCAATAATGCAAATCTGCCTGCAAGCACGATCAAAATGAAGGCATCCGAATACTCGGCAATGCTCGACGGCCAGATTAACCCGGTCATGGCATTCATGTCGGGTAAGATGAAGATCAGCGGGGACATGGGTCTGGCGCTGAAACTCCAGATGTTCATCAAATAAAAAGTACGGTTAAAACAGGGAGGCATCCCTTGAAATGTGATCTGATATGCCGGTGAAGACACGGCACACTATTTGTCCTTTTTAGTCCTTACTCTGTCATCGTGGCCGATTTTGCCTTACTTTAAGGAAGAATACAAATTTATCATTTCTTAAAATCGACCACGACGATACCGCCGTCGATATCAACGTAGACCGTAACCCAATACATGCCCTTCATATTTTTAAATTCTATCCGTTTTTGCACACTAGAGAAATCATCATCGCTGATATACAATTCATCCGGAGCATAACATGCGCTGCCGTAGTAATAACTCTGCGACAAAATTCCCTTGTAAAAGGGCAATTGTACGGTGCCGTCGATACAGGCGTAGAAGGTATATTTTTTACCGGGTATTAACCCCGATCCTTTTTTATACTCGGTCTGGAATTCCTTATAACTGATCTTTTCGCCCATGATAAAATCAGCAGTATGAACCGGACGCTGGGTCCATCCCGCGAGCAGTACCAAACTTAAAATCAGAGGGATGCTTTTGAGCCCCTTTCTTTTGGATGCAGAGGTCGTGAACATAGGTATAATATAAAACCGATAAGACTTCCCGTCCACACAGATAGAGGGGCACGCTCGGTACCGTGCAGCCGTTGCTACTTCTTCTTTTCCAATGCTGTCAATACTGCCTTGCTCAGCTCCACACACTCTATCAATGATTCTTCCTTTACGTTTTTAATGCTGTCCTCTGTCGTGTGCCAGTGCCCGGGCAGGCCTGTGGAATCAAGCCGTACAATGCTCGTGGCTTCAAATCCCTTTCTGCTGAACGGTGTTGCATCAGTATTGCCGAACGGCAGGACAGCAGGTTTCACCGTAACCTTGCCCTCCTTCGCTGCCCCGCATACGAAATCTACATAAGCCTTGGAATGGGTTGACTTCACCTCTAATTCTTTTTTTACGACACGGAGTGTTCCTTCTTCCCCGACCATGTCGAAATTAAGGACATACGTGGGTACCGTTTCCAGATCCTTCAGGTGTCTTTTTACAAACGACTGAGAGCCTTTGGTGTTCGGTTCTTCCGCGCCGAATGATATGCACAGCACCTCTGTATTCAGGGGTTTATTCTTAGATAAATAATCAGCCATGCCGATGGCGGTCGCCACGCCGGATAGATTGTCGTTTGCTCCCTCTACCGGGATATCGGTGACGAGACCTTTCCGCATAATCTGTGATGTAATAACGCCGAAGAAGCCGATTAAAACAGTCCATGCCCATATCCTCGTGGGTATAATCGGGTAAAACAATTTACCCTTGGCTATGGCATACACAGACAGGGCTATCATGCCGATCATGGAAACAGTCGTAAAGAATTCCAGAACAGGGGTAAGCCATACGAACTGCCGGTGCAGCAGGGTCATGTTGAATGCAGAGTCATGATGTCCGGAAACAATCAACCTCCTCTTGACCTCACCCTTGGGTTTTATCCTGCCGATCACATTTGCGGATTTCTTTTTCTCCAGATATTTTTCTATAAATTCTTTATCGTACCATCGCGAACTGAAAAATATTATCCCGGAACCAAGTCCTATGATGAGGGAGATGACCGGTGATATAAAAAAGGTGATAAAGAGTGCGACGACACCGTAGGTTATAAACTCCGTAAGACGCTGGAGCACCCTCGGTGCCACATCGAATTCTTCAACCTCTACATTATCGCATGATTTGCCCATGAACCCCTTTATAAGATCAATCCCCCGGGCGTCCGATTCCGATCCGCTGATCCTCGGGCCGCATGCATCAACTATGGTTGCTACGTAATCTCTGAGCATGTTATCTCCTTTTATTATCCCTTTGATACAGGTTGACGTAATGGTTGTGCTCCCTCAATGTTCTGGTAAACTCGTGACTTCCGTCGTTGTTCGCAACAAAATACAAATATTTGACATCGGCAGGATACAGTGCCGCTATAATGGATTCTTTGCCGGGATCGCATATCGGCCCCGGCGGCAGGCCATAATGGGTGTAGGTGTTGTAGGGATCTTTCGTCCTGAGGTCCTTCTTCGTAATAACATCGTCGGTTATGTGCATCGCGTAGATGACCGTGGGGTCCGATTGCAGTCTCATACGGAGTTTCAGCCTGTTGTGAAAAACTGCGGAGATGAGAAATCTTTCGGATGGTACGGAGGTTTCCTTCTCTATCATAGAAGCAAGGGTCACAACCTGCAGCATGCTCATCCCTATCGCTGCCGCTCTTTGCTGGAGTTCTGGTGTATAAACAACCTTGAATTGTCCTACCATTTTTTTTATGATTTCCGCGGGTGACAGACCTTTACTGAGTTTGTAGGTATCCGGATACAGGAAACCTTCGAGGGATGGCGCTGTTATGTCCAAGGCCGCAATAAATACTCTGTCATGCGTAAGATTCATAAAGCTACCGGCATTGTCCAGCAATCCTTTTTCCTCGAGCGTTTGTGCTATTTGCTCATCCGTATAGCCCTCGGGGATCGTTACCTCGTGCAGCACAACCTCACCATCGAGCAGCTTCTCAAGGATCGTCGTGGGACGCATCGAACTGCTGAACAGATACTCGCCATATTTAACGTTGTGCGTTGCGCCCATGAGATACGCGAGCAGCTTAAAATTTGTTTTATCGTTTATGATACGCTTTCCGGTCAGGATGTTTGAGATCCTGCTGAATGACACGCCCTGTGGTATATTGATTGTTGTCAGTACCCCGGCCGGGTTTGCCGGTATGATAAGAAAATGCATAAACTGAACGGCAAACACCAGAGAACAGATCAAGAGAAAAGTGATGCTATACCATTTGATCCTTTTTATCATACCATCTTTTCTACTACAACTCTCGCATCGAGTGCAAGCGCTTTTTCTTCATCCAAGAGCACCGGATTGAGGTCGAGTTCAACGATGTTGAGCCTGTCGATCATCATCCGGGACACCAACGATATAAGCTGTGCCGCCTCCTGAACTGCCAAAGGCTTTTGTCCCCGCACTCCTTTCAGGAATACATACCCTTTCAAGCGCTTGAGCATTTCTGCTGCGTATGCCTCATCAACCGGACAAAGAGCGAGGACTGTATCATTCAGGAATTCCGCATATATGCCTCCTATGCCCGTAATGATAACGGGTCCGAACTCTTCATCCCGTCGTGCAGCTATTATCAACTCCACGGGGCCCTTCATCATCTTTTGAATAATCACGCCATCGGTGATGATATCCTTGTGGACTTTCTTTATCCCGTCCGTGAGCCAGTCGTATGCTTCAACAGCTTTTGCCTCGGTGTCTATATTCAGCATAACTCCACCGGAATCCGATTTATGTGAAACATTCCTCGATTCTATTTTCATGGCCAGAGGATAGCCCAGTTCCTTTATACTGTTCTTCACCTCGGTCAGGGATCTTGCATACGCCCATGGAGCTATGGGGATATCGTGGAATTGGGCGACATTCAAAGAACCCATCAATGACAGGGTGTTTTTTATTTTTTCTTGGGAACCGCTTTCGGTGTACGGTTTTGGCGGCATGCTCAGTTTTCTCCTGTACGCTCCCGCGTCCCGTATTTTTGCCACAGACCCGAGCATAGTAGCCGGATCGAAGAAAAAAGGATAATCGATATTTTCTCTTAATTTGTTCAGGTTGGCAACCTCGGTAAAGAACAATGGCAGCACCGGCTTTTGGTACTTTCTCGTTAATTCCATAAACTTTTTTGCCATTTCTTCGGATGATCCTTCATGGATGGCCGATGAATACGTATGGATGAAAACGACAAAATCAAAGGACGCGTCCGACAATGCAAGTTCAACGGCGCTCGTGTAAAAATCAAAATCGTAGATATCGCCCATATCAAGCGGGTTGGTAAAATTGATTATACCTGCCCGGACATGCTTGTTGACCTCTTCCAGAAAATGCCCGCTAAATTGCGGCGTTTCAAAACCGTACCGGGCTATTGCATCCTGGGTAATAACCGCATGTCCGCCTGATCTCGACAACACAGCGATCCTGTTGCCGTAGGTACCGGCGATATTCAAAAGCTTAACGATATCCGTAAATTCCGAAAGGGTGTCCGCCCGTATTGCACCTGTTTCTTTCAGTGCTTCGGTTACGACCGCATCGTCGTTCGCAATAGCCGAGGCATGGGATCGTGCAATCCGGGCCGTTTTAGGGCTTGTGTTGGATTTAAAAACAACGACCGGTTTACTGCTGTTCTGGATGAGCTCTATCAAAGCGGCGCCGTTTTTAATGTCCTCCAGATATAAGGCGATCAGCCTGGTGCCCGGGTCATTTATGAGGTAGGACAGATACCCGATCTCGTCGATATCCGCTTTATTGCCGGCACTGATGACCTTGTTGATTCCCACGCCCTCGTAGCTGAACATCTGCATGATTGTCAGGGACATGCCGCCGCTCTGGGAAATGATGGACACGCTCCCCTTCCGTATGGGCGGAACAACCGGAGAAAAAGGCGTGCACAATCCGTTTTCCATATTCACGACACCGAGCCCGTTGGGGCCGGTAAACCGTATGTCGTAGGTTTGTGCAATCTTTATAATCTCCTGTTCAAGCGCCGTGCCCTGCACGCCTGTTTCCGAAAATCCTCCCGATTCTATGACCGCATACCCTATGCCTTTCTTGCCGCAATCGGCGAGTAATCCGGGGATTGATTGTGCGGGGGTAAGGATAACGGCAAGATCAACGCTTTCCTGCACCTCATATATACTCTTGTAGATTCTCCTGCCGTTTATTTCGCCATCCTTTGTGCCAATCAGGTAAACCTTTCCCGTATAGTTATTATCTATCATGTTCCTCATGATAAATTGGCCGAGGTTCTCCGGTTTTTCCGAGACTCCGAATATCGCCACACTCTTCGGGTAAAAGATCCCGTCTATCGTCTTTTTTTCCGTATTCATAATCAAGCCTCCGCGTATCAGATAAACAGCATACGCGGTGATCTTCAAGAATAATGTTGGAATATGCTTTTGCACAAAGGACAGAAGCATTATCTGCCAATAAATCCTCGTGTTACGGGCTTGCCCGTGAGTATCTACCGCGCAGGTTTGCTTATTGCAGTTTCCGGGTTACTGTCTCTTGCGTAATCTGACCGATGGTCTTTTTCGAGATATTCCCCTGCCCGTCCAGGAGCCATATTTCCGCGGTATCCTGTAAAAGATGCTGAAGGTGTTCCTCAGGCACCGGAGATCCTATCTGGCCAAGACACCAGACAGCATATCCCCGTGTTTCCGAGACCGGATCGTCCAGATACATATTTATATACGGAGCATACGGTTTTATAGGAGAAGGATCACGTGCGGCAATCCTGCCCATTGCCCATAAAACACCGGGTCTGAAATATGTTTCTTTTATTTTCAGCAGGGAAATGACCAGCGGCACGTATTCTTTAAAAAGATCCATTCTGGCACTGATAATCTCTCCAAGAAGCTCGGGAGCCGACCATCCAATGCTTCCGGAATCATCGTTCAAGGACCACAGGAGATTACTGATAAGGGTACGGACAAATTCCAGTCCTTGTTCGGAGACTGCAGATGAAGCATAGCCCGCCGCTTTGATAACCTTAAATCTGATATTGTTATCCGTGGTATAACTTAATGAAAGCAATAGAGATAACCTGCTTTTTTTCTCTTTTATGAGTTCGCCTAATTCATTGTACTGTTCTTTTAAGATGAGACCTTTTATTTTTTCTTTTTCTTTTATCATGGATTGACCCTTGCCCGTCATATTTTATGGCTTTATATATGCGTACCCTTCATGCTGTCTTTTTATGATCTCCGTCACTCCCGCACGAACAACCTTAACAAACGAAGGTAGTTTATCTTCGGCTGCAGGGCACTCAGGATTATTGTTGCAAAACATGCGAATAGAATTCCTGCAGGCGACAATCTTCGCTCCCAGATTATGTATGGCCGTCAACTGCCGGAGAACTGCGTCATCGCCGAAAACAGCTATAGCGGTCCCATTGATAACAAGCTCAATCTCCGGTTTCCCGGACTCGGTATCTTTCACCAGGTTCATGATATTGCCTACAGCTACCGGCATACGTTCCTTTTCGTCAACATGAAAAACGACTCTGTAATCATTCATAATGGTTTAATTAAGCATTCATGCGGGAAATATCAACACAAATACGACCGGGAATATGCTTT
>JAMDCL010000008.1 GCA_023489065.1 Deltaproteobacteria bacterium
GCGTTAAATCTTATCTCCTAAATTGATTTCTTTAACGCTTTTCGTGATGATTGCAGTCGCAGTATTTCCCTGTACCTTGATAACGAGGAGCTTCCCGAGTATTTCTTTCGGCAGATGAAGTGTATCGCCTGTTGCGGGATCTTCCACGGGTTTCCTGTCTTTATATATAACAAAGGTGTTACCTGCTTGTATACCATCGTCGCTTCCCCTGTCTATGTATACAATATCATTTTCACCGTAGAGGGTCAGCGCCTGTTTGCCGCATATGATGTAGCCCTTGACGGGGTTCGCTGCAAGGGTGAGGTCGATCGTTTTTGTTCCGGGCTCGTAAGGAACGAGCTTATCCAGCACCTTGATCTCTTCGTTGGAGTGGGTGATCGTTGCAGTGGATACCGCTTGCTCCACTTTCGTGATCTGCAGTATTCCAAGAACCTTAATCCTATAACCGAGGAAGTCCCCGGTTTCCGGATCATAGATCTTCTTATCCTTTTTATAAATGGTAAACTGGTCTCCCGGTTTCACGCCCGAATTGCTCCCGAGATTGATAAAAACTATGTCATGTTCTCCGAATATCGTTCTACCGGGGTTGGATGCCGCAACAATTTCTCCTGCGGCCGCAAGCTCATGCCGGGATATAAAACCTGCAGCACCCATGGATGGGTAGAGATAGGTGTTTGCAGGAGCGCTTACGTACTGCATGCCGTACGGAACAGCAGTCCCTATGGAAGGGGCCTCCTCTTCCGTCTCCAGCTTAACCGGCTGTTCCATTCCCTGCGTTTGCTCTTCAACTCCGGTTGTTGGTGTTGTCTCTTGCCCTTCAATCTGGGGCATTTTTGCAGGTATTTGTTCTGCGATGGCAGTTGTTGAGAGCTGAGCAGCCGCCGCCACACCCGTTACCGGTACGACAGATGTGGGTAATAAAGCTATAGGTTCACCCGGATAAATAAGATGCGGGTTGGTAATATATTTATTTTGCTCCCATAGCTTGGGCCAGATAAACGGGTTTGCGTTAAATCTTATGGAAATATTCCAGAGAGTATCACCTTGCTTTACTATATAAACAAGGGCATCTTTATTAGAATCTGACATACCGTAAACTGATATTAAAACCAATATCAATCCACAAAAGAAGCCTGTGAGTATTCTTTTCTTGTTTTTCATAACCCTCCTCGCGTTTTTGTATATACATATCAATATTATTGACCATAGTCAACTAACAGCAGAGAATTGCGGGTGTTTATGAAAAATCGTTACAGAATAAGGAAGTTTTTATACCGCGGTGTTTTTCTTCAGGGCAGTAACAAGCAGACGAACGGTATGCACCACGTTTACCTGAAGCCGGCCTTGTTCGATCAGCATGGCCGATATGTTTGCCATACATCCGGGGCAGCCTGTTGCAACAGTTGCAGCGGTTGTTGAGTATATATCATCTGCCTTTTCCTTTGTGATCGCGGAAGATAGTGCACGGTGCTTGATTGTGAATGCCCCACCAAGACCGCAGCACCGATCGGGATTTTGCATCTCGGCGATCTCGTATCCCGCTGCTCTTATCAGCGTCCTGGGTTTTTTTGCCACGCCCATACCTCTCTTGAGGTGGCAGGGATCATGGTAGGTAGTAAGTCCGGACGGGCAACCGGTATTTTCGAACATGTCCGGCTCCAGCACTTCCGCGATATCCTTTATCTTTGCGGCAAATCTTACGGCGTTTTCTTTGTCTTGCGGATCATCGAATAATACGGGGTAGTAGTTTTTCATCATTGAGCTGCATGAACCGCACGCCGTAACAACTGTTGCTGCAGTATCGAACAGCGCAATAACTGCCTTCGCCTGTTTTGCTGCCTGCCTTCTGTCGCCCATGCTCAATGCCGGCAGTCCGCAGCATGCCTGATCGCGGGGTATAAAGGGTGTTTTCCCGGTTGCCTCGAGCAACGTTATCGTATCTTCCGCAATGTCATGATTTACATAATCGATAAGACACCCGAGAAAAAACCCGGTATTCGTTTTATGGGTATGCGCGTTTTTTTTCGAGGTCGAAAACTTTGTACTCTTCAGCTCCGGTAAAATCCGGTTTGAGGGTAAACGATAAAACATCCCTGAACCCGAATCTATTTTTCTCCCTATCGCCTGCTCAACCGCGAAACCGAGTTTGAAACTGATGTCTGTTTTTGAGAATACGCCTTTTGTCAGGGTGGTTTCTATAAGCTTGTTGCCTGCATACTCCGCAAGGCTTTCCCGGACCGAAAGGACAAGCAAATCCGTCCGGACATCGTTGGGGCACACGGCGACGCATGCGGCACACAAAAGGCATTCCGATAGAAACCGTTTTGTTCTTCTTGAAGGTTCGACCTTGTTTTCCAGCAATGCCTGAACAAGGCTTATCTTCCCCCGGGGGGAAGCACCTTCTTCGTTCAGTTCATGAAATACAGGACATACCGCCCTGCATTTGCCGCACTTCACACAAAGAGAATATTGATCTTGATGATTAAAGAACATCATAAGAAGCAGCCGGAAGAAACGTGCTGGGTTTACGAAGCAAACCCAGCAACAATATCTATAGTAATTTTGGAGTAATTTTGATTCGGTTTATTACTGCAAATTACCCGTTTTTGCACGGGTAAATTCTCTTATCTGTATCCTCCGCCTCTGCTGTTCCCTCCCTTAAACCCGCTCTTCCGGTGTCCTCCCCCGTAGTCGCCGCCCTCTCTCTTTTCCATCGGCTTTGCTTCTGCCACTCTGATGTTCCTGCCTTTGAAATCGGTACCGTTGATCTCTTCAATGGCTTTTTTTGCCTCTTCGTCATTTGTCATTTCAACAAATCCGAAGCCTTTGGAACGATCCGAGTATTTGTCCTTGATTATGGAAACACTCTGGACCGCGCCTGATTTCTCGAACAACTCTTTTACTTCGTCTTCTGTGGTGTTAAATGACAAGTTGCCTACATACAGTTTTAACATTTTTTTCTCCTTTGTTTAAAGTATGACTTTATTGAACGTAAACAATTTCGTTATAGTGCCTGTCCGATAATATCTAACGAGGAAAGGTTTTCTACAGAAGATGTATCTGCGATATCCTGACCAAGGTATTTTGCCTTTACGAACCGTCTGAGGATCTTTGCATTCCTCGTCTTCGGAAGTTCGGCGGCAAATTTTATAGTTTTGGGTGTTGTTGATTTACCAAGCGCAGAAGCCACAAGTTGTATCAATTCACCCCGCAGCTCCTCCGATGGATTATAGTTTGGTTTTAATATAACAAAGCAAACGAGAGCTTCCCCTTTTAATTCGTCCGGCACACCTATGGCTGCCGCCTCTGTTACGGCCTCATGAGATACCAGTACGGATTCTACCTCGGCCGGACCGACGCGTTTACCGGCCATCTTTATCGTGTCATCCGATCTGCCGTGTAAAAACCAATAGCCTTCTTTATCGATGGATGCCCAGTCTCCGTGCACCCAGACATGCTTCCATCTGTTCCAGTATGTTTCCTTATATCTTTCGGGATCATTCCATATACCCCTCGTCATACTGGGCCACGGTTTTTTGCAGACAAGCTCGCCGACGGCATTCCGGACGGGCCGTGCATTATCATCAAAAACATCGACTGCCATACCAAGAGACGGTCCTCCGAGAGAACACGGTTTTAACGGTTTGACCGGGTGCACGGATAAAAAGCATGCACCGATTTCCGTACCGCCGGAGAGATTGATAATGGGGCATCGTTCTTTCCCGACATTTTTATACAACCACATCCATGGTGCCGGGTTCCACGGTTCGCCCGTTGAACCGAACATACGGAGGCTTGTGAGATCATGAGCATCGGGCCATTGGTCCCCGTTGCGCATAAACGCCCTCACCGCAGTCGGAGAAATGCCGAGTGTCGTAATCCTGTGCCGTTCTATCATATCCCAGAGCCTGTCAGGCTTCGGCCAATCCGGTGCACCTTCATAGAAAAACAGGGTTCCTCCCATTGCAAGCCCGCCGACAACCTCCCATGGTCCCATAATCCATCCCATGTCCGTAAACCAGAACAGTATGTCCGTGTCCTTCATATCGACTTGAAATGCTATTTCTTCCGCCTGCTTTACAAGGAAGCCCCCATGCACATGCACTGCGCCCTTTGGCCTGCCTGTTGTCCCTGAAGTATATATTACCATCCACGGTGTTTCCGACGGCAGTTTTTCTGTTCTCGATAGAGCCGGTTTTCCGTCAACAAAACTGT
>JAMDCL010000034.1 GCA_023489065.1 Deltaproteobacteria bacterium
TGGGAAAAGACTGGATTCCCGCCTGCGCGGGAATGACGGAGAATGGGAGAGTATTGGGGTCAGGTAACCCCTGTCATTTGAGAGGCTGAGAGAGGGATTTAAGAACAAATGCTACCTATCCTTCCTTTACCTCGTTAGAAATTTTCACCATTTATGGCGGGAATAAGGGGGTCTAAGCCACATCCTTTCTAACGGGGTTTGCTAAAGGGAAGGAAAAATGAAGATAGCAGGAATGCCAAAATATGGACTTTATTTATCCCAGATAAATCCTATCTTGCGGTGTTTTGGTTCCGGCCGAACCACCATTTGGCGTATAGTAATGACAAGCGATCTGATTGTATCATCGTGTAAGCCAACTTTTCGCTCAAGCTCTGCCAATTTATGAGCAAGCTCTTTATTGTTTGCAAATATCTCGCGCGCTCTTATGAATGCTCGCATGATGGTGATGTTAACCAGTATGGCTTTTTCGCTGTTGAGTACACTTGAAAGCATTGCTATGCCCTGCTCCGTAAAGACATAGGGAGGATATCTGCGTCCTCCTCTTCTTATTTTTGAGATCACAAAATGTGATCTCAAACCCATAACTTCATGATTGTTAAGCTGAAACATAAAATCTTCAGGGAATCGGATTATATTTCTTTTCACAGTCTGTACAAGTGTTCTTACTTCCACTTCATACAGATTCGCCAGATCCCGATCCAACATTACCTTCTGACCTCTGATCAACAGGATCTTCTGTTCAATTTTTTCTACAGGCACAAGTGTTTTTGCTTTCATTATACCTCCACGCGAAATGTTTTATATTGATTGTACGCTTATTATTCGTACTGTGTCAATCTTTGGTAGATACCCACAGGCAAGCAGGAAGGCCGCCCCAGCGGGTCGCCCCTGCATTATAATCCAATCCCGACACTCCATGGCGCTCATCTTAAAAGATGGGAAAAAGGACTGGATTCCCGCCTGCGCGGGAATGACGGAGAATGGGAAAGAATTGGGGACAGGGTAACACCGGTCATTTGACAGGTTGAGAGAGGGATGGGTTCGTCGCAATGGCATACCCCAGCGCCAATCTTATCTGAAGGGTGATAATGCCGAAGAGAAAGAGAGCCAGAAAGAAACTGGATTCCGTGTCAAGCTCGGAATGACAGATTGGAAGGGATTAGGGGACAGCACTTGATGTTGGATATTTGGTCAAGGGTTAAGCTATGTTTTTTTCGCCATGACCTCGAGGAGGACGCCCCCAAGAAACACTTTATTGATGAATCCCTGATTCAATCCATGGGGCTGTATGACGACGGGTGTAAGCCTGGCTTGCAGAAGTGCCTTTCTGATCTCCGGAATGTTCCTTGCGTGGAGCCATACACCCTGACGCATCGCATTGCCGACCTGTGCCCAGAAGCGAAAAAAGCCTCTGTGCGCAGTCGTGAAGTACAGGACCCCGCCGGGTTCGAGGTGCCCTGCAAGCCTCCTGACCAGTCCGGCAAGGTCAGGCACGTACTCGAATGACGAGAAGGCACAGATACAGCCGAACTTCCCGTCGATGGAAATTTCCTGAATGTCGCCTTTCACGTACTTTATATTCTCCAGATGCGCCTGCGCTGCCTTGCGTCCGAGCACATTGAGCATCCCGCCGGAAACGTCCACGGCAACGACCTCTTTTGCCCTGTGCGCAAGCTCAAGCGTATAGAGACCCGTGCCGGACCCGATCTCGAGCACCCTGTCCTGACGCCCGATAAAGGACGGCAGCCGTTTGATCACTGCCTCGTGCTCTGCCCTGCGCAAAACGGATATCAGTCCTGAGTCCTGCTCTCTGTCATACAAGCCTGCTATACCGTCGTAGAACCCGGCAACAGGCCCGTGCACAAACCCGCCCTGTACTGTGTTCATGACCGGTTGTCCGATCAGGTCTGCAAGCGGAACGATCCTGAGCCCCTTTGCCTGGATGCCAATGATTACCTTCTCCATTTCTTTCAACCACGGCTCCACCATCTCTTTTGTTTTGAGCGCACGGTCGTGCAGGATAACGATGTCACCGTCTTTTACCTTCATGAGGACCCGACGCGCAATGCCAGTCACCCGTCTGTTCCCCATATCGCCTCCCCGTACGCTGAAAATCACGCAGTGCATACCCCGGACAAGGAGCTGTCTCCACAGCCGCGGGTTGACAATACCAACCGGCGGCCGGAATATCAGCGGCCGGACACCATGGTCTGCGAGCACGTTCTGACATTGTTCGATCTCCTGACCAAGTCTCTTCGAAGACTTCAGCATGATAAAAACATCGTGGTTCATGGTGTGGTTTGCAAGGGTATGCCCCTGAGCAAGCATGTCCTCGATCAGTCCGGGATTCGCCGCTGCCTTTGCGCCGATAACAAAATGTGTCGCAGGAACATTGTATTTTTTCAGCAGTGCGAGCAGGTGCGGGGTTGTTTCCATCGACGGTCCGTCGTCAAAGGTCAGCGCTACAACGTTGTTCCCCCGTGCACCGTGCGTAATTACCGGCATAAAAAAACGCATCCCTGATTTAAACGGAGCGGCCATGCACAGGACAATAAACAACGTCAGGGGAATAAGTGACGCATACAAAGATATGAAGGCAAGAACGATGGCAATCTGGATAGCACCGATGCCGGCAAGCACTGCAGGCGAAAGCGGAAAAACGGTCGCACCGGAACGCGCCTCCGTGAGCGCTGCCGGGCGTGTTACCGGATCAGCTTTTCCCATAACGGCCCGGTATACCCCTTGCTGTACATGCGAGCGACAACCTTTTCCATGTTCTCGCCGCCTGATCCCGTTATCCAGTTCATGCGCCCGTTCGACCGCTCCCGTACCGTGCGTACCAGCGTATCGTTCCACAGGGGATCCGTCTGATAAAACACCTGGCGGCTGAAGACATCGTCGTACGCGGGGTTGCCTTCCCTGCGTGCGATGTCGTACAACTCTGTCCCGGGGTAGATCCTCATCCTGAAAAAAAAGAAGATCACGGTCCTGTCCAGCTTCTCAGCATTATCGAGCGTCTCCCTGAGCGTGTCTTCGTTCTCTCCGGGCCCCCCGACAATCAGATAATGCGATACGAACAATTTTGCTTCGTTTGCCATGCGGTGGCTCTCCAGTACCTGCCTGAGTTTGAACGGCTTGTGGTAAGATTCGAGCGTCGTATCACTCAGGGCATCGGTGCCGAACTCAACGTGCGTAAGCCCGCAGTCTGCCAATCGCTTGTAATAATCAGCGTGCACATGCTTGGGCGTAAAAAAACCACCCCAGGGAATACTGACGTGGTTTTTTGCAAACGCATCCGCGACAGCGATACTGTGCTCAACATCCGCGTTGAATGAGGAGTCTGTGATATAGATGAACTTCGCGCCGACATCCTGCAACTCGCGCGCCATGCGTCCAAGGGATGCCGGGTCAAAGCAGCGCATATTCGCACCGTCGATCAGCGGATACGTGCAGTAGACGCACTGGAACGGGCAGCCCCGCTTGGTCTGGAGATTGAGAATGCCGCCGTTCTTCAGGTAATACGCAGTGGAGGGACGGCGTGTATCGAATACCCGTCTGATGGGGCCTGACCACAGGAGTGATTCCGGCCTCTTGTTCAGTCCCCTGACCATGACGCCCTGCAAAGCGGCGATATCGCCTTTCTTCTCCAGGGCATCGAGGAGCAGTGAAAGCCGCTCCCCATCACCGACGATGCCGTAGTCCGCATCCAGCGCCTGCATAAATTGCTCCGGAAATATGCTGAACGCGCTTCCTCCGAGCACGATGGGTGCATCTGCCGACTGCCGTACCATCGCAATGATGTCTTTGTAATCATCGACGAAGGCCTGAGCGTTGATCGAATCGGACGTATCGACATTGCGAAGGGAAAGTCCAACGATGTCCGGGCCGAACGCCCGGATGCGTGCCCCGATGTCCCGGGGATCGCTGCCGTCAGAGCACAGGTCTATGACCTCGACCGTATGACGCGGGGTAATCGCGCCGATGACATAATCGATACCAATGGGATATACCGGATACGGTACGGTGAGCCTGTTCGTGGCCACGAGGAGAACCTTCACCGGCCTGGTTCCTGCCTTTCTTTCCCGCGAGTACCGGTCATCTTGTTTTCTTCTGAGTTTTTGTTTCTTATGTGATCCATTCTTCTAACCTGCTCTTCGATTGATTGTTTGATTATCATACAGACGACCGGTTTACAAAT
>JAMDCL010000089.1 GCA_023489065.1 Deltaproteobacteria bacterium
GACGTGGTTTTATCTCTTTCTCCTAAACTTCCGTCGGTTGTTTCTACGGGCGGCGGCGCCGTTATGGATAACGAGATATTCTCTTTTCTGAAAAGTATCGGCAAAGTGGTCTATTTGAAGGTGTCCCCTGCGGTCCTTTTTAAAAGGACTGCCAACACAGAAACAAGGCCCCTTTTGAAAGAGGGGAACAGACTGCATAGTTTACAGGATCTGCTCAGTAAGAGAGAACCGCGATATCTTGAATCGGATGTTGTCATAGAAGCGGACGACAGTTCACCGAACGAGGTTGCGGATAAAATAATTAAGAGACTGCAATTATGAATAGACGCGTCAGACTAAAACTGCATTCAGCGGAGTACCGGTATGATATACGTATCAGTGATGAACTCCTGTTGAGTTCTCTGACCAAGGAGCTGAACTCACTTCATTATAGCAATCTCTTTGTCATAACCAATACCGTCGTCTGGAAGCTGTACGGTCCCCGCATAACGGCATCTTTCAAAAAAGCGGGGATTGCCTATCACGCGGTCATCCTGCCTGACGGTGAGGCGTATAAAAATCTAAAAACAGTACAAAAGATCTATGATGCATTGCTGCTTTACCATGCGGACAGGCGTTCGATTCTCATCGGCATAGGCGGGGGCGTTGTAGGAGACATGACAGGGTTTGCCGCGTCGACCTACATGCGGGGGATTCGGTACATCCAGGTGCCGACGACGCTGCTGGCACAGGTAGATGCTGCTATCGGCGGGAAAACGGGAGTTGATTATGCCCTTGTAAAAAACATTGTCGGTACATTTTATCAGCCGCTGTTTGTTTACTCGAACATGCATTTTTTAGAAACACTCCCTCATCGCATCTACCGGGCAGGCATAGCCGAGGTCATCAAGTATGGAATAATACACGACAAGCGTTTGTTTTCGTATGTTCAAAAACACAGGGCCGGCATTTTAGCTCAAACGCCGCAGAGCATGCTGAAGATCCTCTACGATTCAAGCCGCATAAAAGCGGAATTCGTCGAAAAGGATGAAAAGGAAACTTCAGGCATAAGAATGCTGTTGAACTTCGGTCATACATTCGGCCATGCCATAGAAAGTTCTACGCAGTATAGAACACTCCATGGTGAGGCAGTGGGCATCGGTATGATTATAGCTGCCAAAATATCCTGCGTGCTCGATCTCTGTAAAAAGGATGTGCCTGAAGAGATAGAACAGGTGATCCGGGATATGGAACTTCCGGTATCAATCGATAATCTTGATATACAGCGCTTGAGTAAATCCACAAACTATGATAAAAAAGGTGAAGCGGATAAGATAGCTTTGATACTTTTAAAAGATATCGGAATGCCGGTGGTATATAAAATGGACAAGAAGATGTTAAAAAAAATAGTAATGGAGGTAAAGAGATGAAGATAAAATTCCTGCTTACAATGGTAGTTACGGGGTTGGTTGTTATTGTTGGGTGCGGCCAGAATATTGCACCAGCAACTGCCACGATAACCGCAAGTCCGACCAGTATAACGCTGAAGGATACCGTGGATCCATACGTCGATGAGTATATTTATACAGTTGTTTCAGTTCCGGGCGCGGGTTCCTCAGCATCAGCTATTCCCATGAATGGTATAAAAGTGACGTACAACGCAGGATTCGCTCTCGGTCAACAAGCAAATAGTACAGGAATTTTCGCCTTTTTGAACACAAATGGATCTATATGTCCGTCTCCCTGTACGTTAACAACGGACAGCAGAGGGGTAAGTATCATGCAAGTAAGATTTTGTACAACGATTGCGTGTCAGCAAGCAGCAAACATACCTATTCCTTCGAATTTTACAGCCGGTCAACCGATAACAGCTCCGATTTCATATACATCGAATATAAATATTACATCCGGAAGTGCAGCACCTGCCGTTGTCACGGTATCGATCAATTGACCGCGAATTGATTTGACAAACATCCGGCATGAACAAAAGATCGGCTGGGGCCAGGGGAGAGGATTGCGCGGTAGCGTATCTGGAAAAACAAAAGTATAAGATCCTCGAGAGAAACTACCGCTCCCATTTTGGAGAAATTGACATCATAGCCAAGGATAAGAGCCATACCGTTTTTATAGAGGTAAAAAGCAGGGCGACGTCTTTATTCGGCAGTCCGCATGAATCCATCGTACGGAAGAAAAAAAGGCGTATCACCTTAACGGCGATAGAGTATATTCAGAAGAAACATCTCGAGGATAAACCGCTGCGGTTTGATGTGGTCGCCATAAACCCTGATAGCTCCATAGAATTGATAAAAAACGCATTTGATGCAGAATACCGCTAATACCCCGGGCATGCTCTTTGTCGTTGCAACGCCGATAGGAAATCTCAACGATATAACGCTCAGGGCCATAGATACACTTCGCAATGTCGATATGATAGCGTGCGAGGATACAAGAACATCGCTAACACTGCTGAACAGCTTTAATATCAAAAAAGAACTTATCAGCTTCCATAAATTTTCAACAAAAGAAAAGGCTGCGGAACTCATCGCTTATTTGAAACACGGCAAAAACATAGCTTTTATAACGGATGCAGGCACACCTGGCATCTCCGATCCAGGGGCATTTCTCGTAAGACTGGCATGGGAAAATACCATACAAGTGGTACCAATTCCGGGTCCTTCTGCAGTGGCATCGGCAGTATCCATAAGCGGTATTTGCGAACAGGGATTCGTGTTCCTTGGTTTCATGCCTGCCGCTGCGCGGCAACGCAACAATCTGATAAAAAAATATTTTACGATCGGTTTACCCGTTGTCTTTTATGAGTCTCCGCGGAAATTGTTAAAGACCCTCGATGCTCTGCGGCAGAGCATCGGCAACACGAGGGTGTTCGTGTTCAAAGAATTGACGAAGATTTATGAAGAGATCATGACCGGAGACATAGACGATATAATCGACAAACTAAAACAGGGCACCATCAAGGGAGAGTACACGGTGATTGTCGATACCCAGGAAGCCCGGCAAAAAGACGCTGGATCCGTCATTGACAGAAAATCGCTGCTTGAAGCTGCGTCGCTGGTAACCGGCTTGAGCAAAAGGGAAGTTTACAAAAAGTTATTCACAAAAGAGTAAGATTACCCTATAATCAAGAGTAATGAATTTTACCAGGTTCAAAGATGGTATAAAAAAAATTCTTGCTCGGCCTTTTAACAAGGACACTTCTTTTTCAATGGGGACAGAGAGGATTATCTTATTCGTCCGGTGGATTATCATTGTTTTGCTTGTTTTCCTGCTTTTATTAACAACAGACATTGACAGGACGACGATCAGGGTTTTCTTTGTTCTGGCTGCTGTCTATAATCTCCTGTTGTCCATAATACTTTATTTCCGGGTCAGAACATTCCCTTTCCGGGTCATACAATATTTTGCAGTTTTTATTGATGAAACAATGTTGATGGCTGTATTTGTACTTACCGGTGATACCAACAATATCGTTTACTCTTTGTTTTTCTTCCTCATATTCGGTGTATCGTTACGCATGGAGAGCAAGGACAGCTATGTCGTTTCGGTGATTAACGCCGTCATTCTTCCCGTTGCACTGTATATGTTTCTGCCGTCATACGGTACAACGATTAAAGCCGGTGTTCTGGGTATTGCCAGTGTGATCAACATATTTTCCACGAGGGCGCTTGAAGTAAATACCATTAGATTGAGACGGGAAGTAAGAAATACAGACGTCATGCTTTCCCTGTCGAACGTTATCAACTCGGTCATGGAGCTCGAACCTTTGCTGGAGATCGTTATTTATGAAATTGTCAATAAATTTGCTGTTACAGCAGGCATCATTGCACTGTTTGATACAAGAAAAGACGATTTTGTATATATTGCGTCATCCGGAAATCTGGATATCATTGGAGGATATGTTTCCCGCAGCATGCTTGATGACTATATCATGAACAGGGTTATTACCGAAAAAAACTATCTGATAATGCCGGAACAGGATAGTAAGAACACCATGCTGGATTCATGGTTTGAAACCCTCAATACTGCGAGTTATGTCCTTTTCCCGTTCGCCTGCAATGATAATTATACCGGCATTATAGGCCTGTTTGGCCGAAAAGATAACAAACAGTTTTCGCCGTATTATTTAACCATTCTCAAG
>JAMDCL010000147.1 GCA_023489065.1 Deltaproteobacteria bacterium
TTGAAGCTGTCGTATCAGGAAGAGGTTTTGTACAGAGCGCTTCGCATCAGCAGGATAAGCATATTCAGCGTTATGGACAGGTATGACCGGCATGTCGCCGTTGATATCGCCTCCGACGAAAGGTTCGAATTCCGTATGGACGAAGACATGGAGCTTCAATCCAGTAATGAGATTATGACCATGCGGTTCATAAGCATGGATAATAATACATTTTTGCTTGCATCGTATGCTACGCACCATTACAGTACCAGGGCATTCATGCATGCCCAGCTCTGTGCGCTGGATATATTTGACAGGGCAGCATACTCGAGAAAAGTGTTTGAGCTGACTGCATTGAGTATAAAAAGCACTAAATATACATGGCTTGAACCGATCAAGATTTACACGGGTGTGACAAAGCTATGAAGTTTGAGCGTCCGGAATGTATGAATGCTTCACGCACACTCCTTACTGGAGAGGGAAGGTTGAGGTTTTATCGATGAATCCAGTTCGAAGACCTCATTGGGTCAATGCACAATGCGGGGCACCCAAGACCTGGTTGAGTGACCCGCCCTCTTATCTTAAGATTGAGAGAGAAAAAAACACTCCCGTCCCGAATCCTTCTTATATCGAATTACTCCATAACGGTGAACTCGAGAGACGGGTTGAAGCATCACAAAACTACCTGTCACCATGCACGGTCTGTCCGAGAAACTGCCGCGCAAACAGACCCGGCGGCCAGAAAGGCATTTGCCGTGCAGGAAGGGATTTGAAGATCGCAAGTTATAATCTGCACTACGGAGAAGAACCCCCGATATCCGGCACAAGGGGCTCGGGCACCATATTTTTCACAGGATGCAGCCTGAAATGCAGGTTCTGCCAGAACTATCCGATAAGCCAGCTCAATCATGGCAACGACTATTCCGTCGAGCAGCTTGCTGATATGATGATCGAGCTGCAATCCCTCGGAGCTCATAATATTAACCTCGTTACACCGACACATTTCGTACCGCACATTATCCGGGCTGTTTTTATTGCAGCGCAACATGGGCTGAACATACCCCTTGTTTATAATACGGGCGGATATGATTCCATCACAATGCTCAGACTGCTTGACGGTATTATCGATATCTATCTGCCTGATATAAAGTATGCATCGGATGAGTATGCATTCGAATATTCAACGGTAAAAGATTACGTTACGGTGAACAGACAGGCCCTCCGGGAGATGCACCGTCAGGTAGGAGATCTTGTACTGGACGAAAACGGCATTGCCCTCAGCGGCATGATCGTCAGGCACCTTATACTGCCTGAGGATAGAGCACAGACATGTGAATCCATGACGTTCATAGCAGAACAGTTGTCGCCGGATACGTACGTAAGCCTTATGAATCAATATTTTCCTGCAAACGATGCTTATAAATTCAAGAAACTGTCACGGCGTATTACAAATGCCGAGTACCGGAATGCCGTTGGATGCCTCGGGAAGAACGGATTGGAGAATGGATGGATACAGGAATAAATAATCAGGTGATGGGGGAGTAAATGCCGAGAAGGAAAGATATAAAAAAGATCATGTTGATAGGTTCGGGTCCTATTGTTATAGGTCAGGCTTCCGAATTCGATTATTCGGGCACACAGTCCTGCAAGGCCTTGAAAGCAGAGGGCATAGAGGTTGTGCTGGTAAACAGTAATCCCGCAACGATTATGACCGACCCGGAATTTGCCGATAAAACTTACATAGAGCCCATTAACCCTGATATACTGAAGAAGATTATCGAGGCGGAAAGGCCTGAAGCGCTCCTGCCTACCATGGGAGGCCAGACGGCCCTGAATATGGCTGTCGCACTTTCGGACAGCGGTGTATTGAAGCAGTACGGCGTGGAGCTTATCGGTGCACGGCTAGATACGATTAAGAAGGCGGAAGACAGGGAGCTGTTTAAGGCTTCTATGCTCAAGATAGGTTTAAAAGTGCCTTTCAGCAAATATACCCATACAAAAGAAGAAGCGATGAGGTTTGTCCGGGAGATAGGCTTCCCGGTGATCATACGTCCCTCGTTCACACTCGGAGGTACCGGTGCGAGCATAGCGTACAATATAGAGGAGTTTGAGGACAAGGTGGAATACGGGCTGAGTGTAAGTCCCACCCACGAAGTATTGCTCGAGGAATCAGTCCTCGGGTGGAAGGAATTCGAACTTGAGATGATGCGGGACAAGAATGATAACTGCATCGTCGTATGTTCGATAGAGAATTTCGATCCCATGGGCGTCCATACCGGCGACAGCATAACCATCGCGCCTGCACAGACGCTTACCGACAAAGAATATCAGAATATGCGGGACGCAGCCATTAAGATCATGCGGGAGATCGGCATAGAGAGCGGCGGGTCAAATATACAGTTTGCCGTAAACCCGCTCAACGGGGAAATGGTTATTATAGAGATGAACCCCAGGGTTTCAAGGAGTTCTGCCCTTGCATCCAAGGCAACCGGTTATCCGATAGCAAAGGTCGCTACAAAACTTGCCATCGGATACACCCTTGACGAGATTACCAACGACATTACGAAAAACACCAAGGCTTCGTTCGAACCGACGATTGATTATGTCGTGACAAAGATACCCAAGTTTGCCTTCGAAAAATTTCCGCAGGCAGACGATACACTTACCACACAGATGAAATCCGTCGGTGAGGTCATGGCGATAGGAAGAACATTCAAAGAGTCTTTTCAGAAAGCATTACGGTCACTCGAATCGGGTGTGTACGGGATGGTACAAAAGATCAAAAATGAAGATTTTGGGACGGATAAAGCAAGAGACAGGGTGATCGGCGGATTAAAAAGACCCTCCCCCGAACAGCTGTTTTATATAGGCGACGCTTTGAGGATGGGATTGAGCGTGGAAGATATCCATAGATACACTGCAATCGATCCATGGTTTCTGAACAATCTGCAGGAGATCATCGGTTATGAAGACAAGATCAAGGTATTGAAGGGGAATTCCCTTTCGACGGCAGCAGCAGGGGATGTTTTGCGGGAAGCAAAGAAAATGGGATTTTCCGACAGGTATATCGCAGACCTTCTCGGTACGGTAGAGCCGTTGATACGGAAGGCAAGGACCAACAGCGATGTAAAACCTGTTTACAAGGTCGTCGACACCTGTGGAGCAGAATTTGAGGCATACACGCCGTATCTTTATTCAACCTATGAGGATGAGAATGAATCCGTTGTTTCAAGGAAAAAAAAGGTAATCATTCTCGGAAGCGGCCCGAACAGGATAGGGCAGGGCATAGAATTTGATTATTGCTGTGTCCACGCGAGTTTTGCCCTCAGGGAAGAAGGGTACGAGTCCATTATGCTGAACTCCAATCCGGAAACAGTCAGTACGGATTATGATACATCGGATAAACTTTATTTTGAGCCTATTACCTATGAAGACGTTATGAATATCATCGAGCTTGAGAAGCCGGATGGCGTTATTGTCCAATTCGGCGGACAGACACCGTTAAAACTTGCCAAGAGGCTTGAGGCCGCCGGTGTAGAAGTCCTTGGAACTTCGCCCGAAAGCATCGATATAGCGGAGGACAGAAAGAGGTTCAGGGAACTCCTTGAGCGGCTCGGGTTGAAACAACCCACAAGCCTTACGGCCACATCTGTAGAAGAGGCCATCCGGATCGGGAATACGATCGGTTTTCCCCTCATACTGAGGCCTTCCTACGTACTCGGCGGCAGGGCAATGGAGATCGTTTATGATAATGAAAGCCTCATAGAGTACATGGCCAGGGCTGTAACTATCAGCGAAGATAAGCCCGTATTGGTTGATAAGTTTCTCGAGAGTGCAACAGAGATAGACGTGGATGCCATATCCGACGGAGATACCGTCGTGATCGGCGGTGTTATGGAGCATATCGAGGAGGCAGGTATACACTCGGGAGACAGCGCATGTTCACTCCCGCCTTTTTCTTTATCGAAGGACCTTATCAATGAAATTACCCGGCAGACCAGGGTGCTTGCAAAAGCATTGAACGTTATAGGACTCATAAATATCCAGTATGCCGTAAAGGATAATGAGGTGTATGTTATCGAGGCAAATCCGAGGGCAAGCAGGACAATACCGTTCGTTTCAAAGTCAATAG
>JAMDCL010000029.1 GCA_023489065.1 Deltaproteobacteria bacterium
TCGTGTCTCCGGGTACCGCTCTGCCGATTCTCTTCCGTAAAAAACAAAGGTTTACCCCGTGAGAAAGTCCCGACTTCGAGGACGGGGACGATAGATAAATTGATATATCCTTAGAGAAAGGGCGTTGTTTAAAGCCACGTTCTTTCCAACGGGGTTTACAACCCCAGCGGGGTCCTGTCAAGGCTGCGGTACTGGATGGCCTCGGCAATGTGGTGGGACTTGATATCGGATGCGCCGTCAAGGTCTGCAATGGTCCTGGACACCTTGATGAGTTTTGTGTATGCCCGGGCAGAAAGTCCAAGCCTTTCGATAGCGGAAGAGAGCAGGCCGACAGACGGTTCGTCGAGCTTACAGAATTTCTTTATATGCCGTGACGACATCTGGGTGTTCGAAAATATTCTGTACCCCCTGAACCGCTCCTGCTGGACCGTGCGCGCCTTCTCGACCCTCTGAAGTATATCGTGCGAGGATTCCTGGTTCCCGTCCCTGATGATGTCCGAAAATCTGACCGCAGGCACGTCTATCTGGATATCGAACCTGTCCATGAGCGGACCCGATATCCTTGAACGGTATTTCATGATGGCAGAAACGGAACAGGTGCATTGATGGAGCGGGTCCCCGTAGTAACCGCACGGACAGGGGTTCATTGCGGCTATCAGCATAAACCTCGAAGGAAAGGTGAGGGTCTGCTGTGCCCTTGTGATGGTTACGTAGCCGTCTTCCAAAGGCTGGCGGAGCGCTTCCAACGCATTCTTTTTGAATTCCGGCAGTTCATCGAGAAACAGTACCCCGTGGTGGGAGAGGCTCACCTCCCCTGGTTTCGGCTGCTGTGTTCCTCCGACGAGTCCAACATCTGAAATCGTATGGTGGGGCGAACGGAACGGCCTTTTGGTTACAAGGGCGTTTTCAGCGGCCAGTACGCCCGCAACGCTGTGTATTTTCGTCGTTTCAATCGCCTCTTTGAATGTCATGCGCGGCAGGATTGTCGGCAGCCTCATGGAGAGCATCGTTTTGCCGGAGCCGGGCGGTCCGATCATCAGGACATTATGTCCGCCTGCTGCGGCAATTTCCAGCGCGCGCTTCGCGTGTTCCTGTCCCTTGACCTCGTTGAAATCCATGTCGTAGGCGGAGAGCTGCGCGTACAGGCTTTTGTAGTCTGTTTTTATGCTCTTGAGCGGCAGTTCTCCCCGCAGGAGGCTGACCACCTCGGAAAGGTGTCCTGACTCATAAACCCTCAGGCCTTCGACGATACCCGCCTCCGGACCGTTCCCTTTTGGGACGATGATGCTGTTGAACCGCATGTCGGATGTCATGATTGCAGCAGGGAGTACGCCTTTAACGGGTTTTACGACCCCATCCAGCGAAAGCTCTCCGAGAATGATGACACCGTCCGTACTTCCGGGATCGATGACGCCGAGGGCGGACAATATGCCGATGCAGATCGGCAGGTCGTAAGCAGAGCCCTCTTTTTTTATGTGTGCAGGCGCCAGATTTATGGTGATCCGCTTCGGCGGCATCACATAGCCGGTATTGTGGATCGCACTACGTATGCGTTCCTTGCTTTCTTTTATCGCACCGTCGGGCAGGCCCACGATGGTAAAAGACGGCAGGCCGTTTGCAATGTCCGTTTCCACCTCGACGAGCTGAGCGTCGACACCGTAGAGTGCGGAACTGAGTACCTTTGAATAATTGACAAAGCCCATAATAACTGTATTAGTATATAAAAAAATAAAACGCAAACAATTTATGAACGATTTCAAAAACAGACCGGACAGCGAAATGCCAAGGGAAAGGCTTTTGTCCTCGGGTGCCCGCAGCCTGAGTGATGCCGAGCTGCTCGCCGTGATTTTGCAGACAGGCACAAAAGGCAAAGATGTCATGGCCCTTGCTCTTGAAACCCTGAATGTCTGCGGGGGATTTCCCGGTATAGAGAATACCGGGGTTGACGAGCTTTTACACATTTCAGGACTGAGCAGCGCCAAGATAACAAAGCTCAAGGCCGCAGTTGAGATAGGCAGGAGGACAATTTATTCGAGCAGGGCCGCCGTGCGGAAGATTACAAATTCTCAAGGTGCTTTCCTGATCCTCGAACCGCTGCTGCGAAACCTTGCAAAGGAGAATTTTACGATCGTATTGTTAAACAACCAGAACGAGATCATCGCGGTAAAACGCATAGGAGAGGGCACGGTCAATGCAGCGACCGTTTATCCGAGGGAATTGATGGAGATCGGGATCCGGGCGTCCGCTGCCGGCATTATCCTGTCACACAATCATCCCTCCGGAAGCATAGTCCCGAGCATTGAAGACAAGCGGCTGACCATGAACATGGTCGTGCTGGGAGAATTGTCCGGCATGGTCCTTCACGATCACATCATTATAGGCGGGGACGGCTACTACAGCTTTGCGGACGACGGCCTGCTCGCCACCATGAAACAGCAGTTTCTTCGCGCATTGCAATCCACGTTTTAAATCACTCTTCAGAACAGCAGGCCCAGGGTCAACTGCAGCGTTATGAGGCCTACGTAGGTTTTCTGGAGGATTACGCCTTCGTATTCGATCACGGGACCGAAAAAAAAGGTGGATGTTGCCATGATATCCACACCGAGTCCTGCACGAAACCCAATTCCTGCATCGTCGGCCGGGCGTGATATGCCGGACGTCTGCGCCGGGGTACCGGAGAAATTCGCGTAGTCGAAATTCAGTCCGCCGGTCAGATAGCCTTTTGATATGCCGTTGTTCAGGTATTGCTTCAGGGCAATGCCCGCATAAGCGAGGTTCATCGAGAGCTTATCATCAAGGGCATTGGTAAACCGGTTATATCCGAGGACAAAGCTTACGTTCGAATCATCCGACGTATCGTAGCCTATGCCGACATCTATTTTAGGCCCGTTGTTGAAATTATAGGTCGAGTTCTTCGTATAGAGACTAAACCCGGGATTCAGGGTAAAAGATACTTGTCCTTGATCGGCCAGGGCAATCGCCGGCAGAAAAAAACCCACGCTTATCACAAGCAGCATCATGCGGTACTTCATCTGACCTCCTTGTACCTCGCCTTTTAAAGAAGTTTACAATATAGATAAACTCATGATAGAGGCATAGTCAAGGGTGATTATATGAAACTGACTTACAATGGGAAAGTACCGGAGATCCATGAAAGCGCTTATGTGGCCGGCAACGCGATTGTACTCGGCGATGTCGTTATAGGAGCGGGCAGTTCCGTGTGGTTCAATGCAGTCGTACGCGGAGACGAGAATTATATAAGGATAGGCTCGAGAACGAACGTGCAGGATAACTGTGTTCTGCATGTTACGCATAAAACACACCCCCTGTTCCTCGGCGATGATATCACGATAGGCCACGGTGCCGTCGTCCATGGATGCAGAATCAAAAATGTATGTCTGATAGGCATAGGCGCGATTATACTGGACGGGGCGGTTGTCGGAGAGGAGTCCATTGTAGCGGCCGGCAGTGTCGTGAAGGAAGGCATGATTGTTCCTCCCCGCACGCTTGTTGCAGGGGTCCCGGCGGTTGTTAAGAGGGAACTGACCCGGGAGGACATCGATTACATCATGAGCCTGACCAACAACTATATCGAGATTACAAAAGTATATTCGGGACAACCGGGCCAATAACTTGATAATTTTTAATACTGGAGTATTTATAGAGGTATGAATACGGTAAAGGTTTTAAAAGAAACCGTTCTTTTCAAAGGTATAGACGAAAGGACCATAAACATCCTCGCCAATATATCGGAAACGGCAAGCGTACCGGCGGAAACGATCATATTTGCGGAAGGCACGCAGTCGGACGCAATGTTTATCATTGCATCCGGTACGGTGAATGTCATAAAAGATACCCGGGATAAGAATGAATCCGTGATAGGGGAGCTTTCGGCCGGCGATGTTATGGGGATATTGTCGCTGTTCCGGAACGGGGACAGATCCGTTACGGTAAAGGCCATCGGACCTGTGGATCTCGTAACGATTACAAAAGAAAGTTTTGAAAAACTGGTAAAAAACAATATACACGCGGCTTATCAGATATTATTCAGTATAACTCAGTATGTTGCCAATCTGCTCAATGCGCCCGAAGGG
>JAMDCL010000145.1 GCA_023489065.1 Deltaproteobacteria bacterium
CGGTATCGCTTTCTGAACCGACAGCCCGAAGTGGGCAAGAAAGCCTATAATAGAGGAAATATTCAGGCTCGTATGTGTTATGATCAGTGCGAGCACCCCGCCGATAAGAGAGAAGGGTATGAACAAAAGAACGAGCCCTGCTATGGCAAACGAATCGAAGGCGACATACAGGATTATAAATATCAGGGCAGCGATAATACCCATGATAAGTAAAATCCTTTTTACCATATCACTCTGTGTCCTGTATTCACCTCCGAGTGCGACGGAATAGCCCGCCGGGAGATTGAGCCTTTTTATCGTTCTCTGTATATCGTTTATCACGGCACCGGTCGATCTTCCCGCAATGTTGCACGAAAGCTCAAGTACCCTTTCCATGTTCTCCCTTCTTACGATAAACGGCGCAGCCTGATAGCGCACATCCGCAACGTACGACAGCGGTATTTTTTTGCCGCTGCCTGCATCGATCAGAAGGTTCGATATACTTCGCAGGCTGTCCCTGAATTTCGGCATGGCACGCACATATACCTCATACTGCCGGATCCCCTGCCGGTATATTGTCGCGACCCTGCCTGCAAGTGCGGTTTGAATATCGCCGCCGACTTGCTGCGGCGTAATTCCGTATATTCCGAGTTTTGCCCTATTGATTTCTATTGCTATGCCCGGCGCACTCTTTGTCTGTTCTATGTAGAGATCTTGAATCCCCTGAATCTTTGAAAGCATTGTGTATAACCGCGCGCCGTTTTCATCCAGGACATGTTGATTATTGCCGAATATTTTTATGGCAAGGGAGCCTCCGACAGCTATGCCTGATAATGCTTCCTGGAGCCGCTCTGTCAGCGGTGTTGTAATGATAATGGCTACATCTTTCGTAGAAGGTACATGCATCCGGATCCAGTCGTCAATCTGTGCAATGGTATATTTTCTCTTTGACCATGGCACAAGCTTTAAAAATATCCCGGATTTTCTGATACCTTCGTCCTTGGGTGCATTCTCCGGCCTGCCCATATGGGCAATAACATCTTCAACATCCGGCGCATGCCTGAGAATACCGGAGATTGCCATTGCTCTCTTTGTTGTCTCTTCCAATGCCGTGCCAGGCGGCATGTGTATCTTTACGAGGATTGCGCCCTCATCTATGGATGGAAGGAAGCCTGTCGTTATGAACCTTGATAATCCAATAACAAGGACCAGGGACACGAGCATAACGGCGATAATATAAAAGGGATGCTTTATAGAGAATGTCAATGCCGGCTTGTAGATACGTTTCAGGTTTCTGTCGACGAGACCTTCTTTTTCCTGCAAATTCGCAGGGGCGGGTTTTAAACCGGCCCCTGCCTTTGGTTTAGCAACATATAGGCAAGCACCGGTGTCAGGGTAAGCGAGAGTACAAATCCTATAATGATGGACGCTACAACCGTAAAACTGAAGTCCTTAAAAATAGCTCCGGTGAAACCCGGCAGCGTATAGAGCGGCAGGAACACCACAATGATAATGACGGTCGAATAGATAACAGGCCTTCTCACCTCGAGGGAGCCTTCCAGAGTCGCCATAAGCGGGTCATCAGGCTTCATCTTCAGATGTCTGAAGATGTTTTCCGTATCTATGATAGCCGCGTCTATCATGATACCGAGCCCGACAACCAGTCCCCCGAGGCTCATGACGTTAAGACTCTCGTTGAAAAGCTTCATAAAGATGAATGTTATGATAATGGCTGTAGGAATAATGATCGCAATAACCAGTGTCGTCGAGATGTCCGCCATGATCAGAAATATGATGATGATAACGGCTATCGTGCCTATGATAATGGCATCCCTGAGGTTTGTTATTGCGGCATCGATAAGCGTTGATTGATCATTATACGTATGCAGGGTTACACCCCCGGGCAAGGATTTCCGGATAATACGGAGCTTCTCCCCGACAGCTTTCATAATGGGCATTGCATTCAATCCGTACTGCTTTACGACGGTGCCGAGTACGGCAGGCTTGCCGTCAACCATAGCATTGCCCTGTCTGATATGATGACCTACGCGAATATCTGCAATCGTATCGAGATAAACGGGAACACTGGCACGTGTTGCGACAACGATATGCGAAATATTGTGGAAGTTTTTTATCAAGCCGTTCCCCCGTATGGAATAGGCAACAGGCCCCTTAATCAGATACCCTCCTGTAAAGATAACATTGTTATCCCTCACCGCCCGCACCACACTATCGATGGGAATGCCATAAGATTTCAGGCGATCCATATTGACGAGGATTTGATACTGCGCAACCTCGCCTCCGATATTTGTGATATCATAGATGCCGGGGATCATTTCGAGCTGATATTTGATATCGTACTCGGCAAGGGCCCTTAATGCCTTGGGATTTTCATCGCCGGTCAGATAATACTGGATAATCTCGGACATCCTGTCTGCGGCATTCGATATAATGGGCGGCCTTATCTCTGGCGGGAGAAAGGGTGCAAGAGCGGATATGCGCTGGGACAGCAGTTCAAGCGCCTGAAAATAATTTGTCCCCCAGACGAATTTTACGATAACGACGGACAATCCTATCTTTGACTTTGACCATACCTTTTCAACCCCGAGTATTCCGCGTGTCGACTGCTCCACCGGAAAAGTAATCTCTCTCTCAACATATTCTGACGGCAGTCCGGGATCCGTAATGAATATCTTAAAAATGGGTGAATTCAGGTCAGGCAGCAATGTCCTGTCAAGCCTGTTGTAGGTGAGTACGCCGCCGATAGTCAGCAGCGTAACCACCAGCAGGATCAAAAGCCTGTGCGTCAATGAAAAATGTATGATCTTCTTAAACATAGTATCTCACATTTCCCGTGGTTGTCATTGCGAGCGAAGCGAAGCAATCTTCCTATCTACGAGTAGATTGCTTCGTCATTTTATTCCTCGCAATGACCCTTTCATTTTGTTGTCCTTTTCTGATTACGCATAAACAAATAATATATCACCGGCAGAACGATAAGAAGCAGGAATATCGAAAGCGAAAATCCGCCGATAATGGCTATGGCGAGGGGCTTGTGCATCTGTGCTCCTGCCCCAAGGCCCAGTGCAAGCGGCATCAAGGCGAGTATCGCCGCAAGTGCCGTCATCACAATAGGCCGTATCCTCAAACTGCCGGCCTTGATGACAGCGTCTTTTAAAGGAAGTCCGCTCTTCAAAGCATCCTGAATGTAATGCACAACGAATATACCGTTTTCAGCCACAATGCCGACGATCATAATCATACCCATAAGGGATGAGATATTAAGAGGTGTCCCTGTCACATATAAGAGACCGAGCACGCCGAAAAATGACGGCAGGATAACACTGTAGATGATAAGCGGCACCGCGAGCGATTCGAACTCAAGGATCATAATGGTAAATACCAGAGCAACGGCCATAAGCAAAACCATGAGCAGGCCCTTGAATGATTCCTGCTGGTTCCGGTAAACACCTCCATAGCTGATGCTCGTACCCGGAGGTAAGGTAAGCTTCTTTGCCAATTCAGCCTTTACATCGTTCATGACGCTTCCCAGGTCCCTTCCGCTTATCCTGCCGGTAACCGCAAGCATCTGCCGCAGATTTTCCCGGTCGATCTCCGCCTGGCCTCCGATCACCTGAATATTGGCTATGGACTTCAGCGGGACGACGAGTCCGCTGGGTGTAACGATCTGCATGGATGCAAGCTTCTTTATGGTGTTCGTTTCTGATGCAGGCATCAGCACCCTTATATTGATAACCTTTTCCCCCTCCCGCACGTTGGTTGCCACCGAACCCCACAATGCGGTGGTAACATAATCCGACACATACTGCGGCGTAACACCGACAAGCCCTGCCTTCAGGTAATCGACATTGATGTTTATTGCAGGACCGCTGATCGTAATGCCGTTGAACACATCGACAACGCCCTTTATCTTCGTGATAATAGCCGCAATTTTATTTGCTACGGTATCGAGAACGCCGGTATTGTCGGAAAATATTTTTATATCGATGGGCATGGGAGAGCCTGTCATGTCCCCGATCAAGTCCTGCATAATCTGTCCAAAATC
>JAMDCL010000092.1:0-476 GCA_023489065.1 Deltaproteobacteria bacterium
GAACGTCATCGGTGAACCCGTTGACGAAATGGGAGATGTTAAGGCCACAAAAAGGTATCCCATCCACAGGGCACATCCGGATTTTGAGGACCAGGCAACAGGCATAGAGATGTTTGAAACCGGTATAAAAGTCGTGGATCTCCTGGCACCGTATCAGAAGGGCGGCAAAATTGGTCTCTTCGGCGGCGCCGGTGTCGGCAAGACGGTCATTATCATGGAGTTGATACACAATGTTGCAATGCAGCATGGAGGTTTTTCCGTATTCGGCGGCGTGGGTGAGAGAACGAGGGAAGGAAACGACCTCTGGACTGAAATGAAGGAATCAGGCGTTTTAGGCAAAACAGCACTCGTGTACGGACAGATGAATGAACCGCCCGGCGCAAGGGCGAGGGTCGGTCTTTCGGCATTGACTGTTGCAGAATATTTCAGGGATGAGGAGCACCAGGACGTTCTGCTTTTTATCGATAACATATCCA
>JAMDCL010000092.1:486-4032 GCA_023489065.1 Deltaproteobacteria bacterium
TATCCTCTGGATATCCCGTCCGCCGTCGGTTATCAGCCTACGCTCTCAACCGACCTCGGTGAGCTTGAAGAGAGGATCACGTCCACAAAGCAGGGGTCCATTACATCCGTTCAGGCCATTTACGTGCCTGCAGACGACCTGACAGACCCGGCACCTGCAACCACGTTTGCTCATCTTGATGCAACAACGGTCCTGTCACGGCAATTGGTTGAGATTGGCATATACCCGGCCGTTGACCCGCTCGATTCGACATCCAGGATACTCGACCCTCTGGTCATCGGCGAGGAACACTATAAGGTCGCCCGGGATATCCAGAGGATACTCCAGAAATACAAGGACCTGCTGGACATTATCGCGATCCTTGGTATTGATGAACTATCGGAAGAGGACAAGCTTGTCGTTTCACGGGCAAGAAAGATACAGAGGTTCCTCTCACAGCCTTTCTTTGTTGCAGAGCAGTTCACGAATTTTCCGGGCAAGTATGTCAAACTCGCGGATACAATCCGTGGGTTCAAGGAAATTGCGGAAGGTAAGCACGATTCAATACCGGAACAGGCATTTTATATGGTCGGTACCATAGAAGAAGCTCTCGAGAAGGCCAAACAGTTGAACGCATAACGATATGCCGTTAAAATTAACCATCATAACACCTGAAAAGGTCATCGTTGAGAAGGACGTAGACGAAGTCGTAGCACCGGGCTGGCTCGGCGAATTCGGGGTCCTGCCGGGACATGCGCGGTTCATAACCCTGCTCAATATCGGTGAGCTTATCTATAAGACGAGCGGTGAAGAAGAACACCTTGCAGTAAACTGGGGATTTGCAGAAATAAACCAGACACGGATGACCGTGCTTGTCGAAACCGCAGAATTCGATCACGATATCGATTTCAAGCGGGCACTTGCAGCAAAGCAGCGCGCAGAAGAGGGGATGAAAAAAGCCTCCATGATAGATGCACGGTATGAAGCCCTTGAGGCTGCGTTAAAGAGGGCGCTGCTGCGGCTCGATCTCTACCAGAAATACGGGAAGCAAAAGTAATTATTACCCGGCGGTAAATCGCGAATAACAAGAAGGTTGTTTTAAATCAGGTCCTTTTTTATCCCCCGCTGAGAGGTATTGCGAAAGGATTGATTTGTCTAATGCCTCTTTTTGTTGTATAGATGAATCCATGAACCTTTTAAAAATAGCACTTGTCCAGATGAACAGCCGCACAGGCGGTCTGGATAAAAATGTCGATAAAATAAAAAAATTTATCAGGGAAGCAAAAAAGAATCGTGCGGATATCATTGTTTTCCCGGAACTTGCTCTTACCGGTTATCCGCCCGAAGACCTGCTTTTAAAGCCCGGATTCATACAGGCAAACATACATGCCTTGCATGAGGTCGTACGGGCCACTGAAGATATAACTGCCGTTGTCGGTTTCGTGGAACTCGATTCGGATCTTTACAACTCTGCCGCTTTTATCAGCAACAAACGGCTCGTCAGTACCGCCAGGAAGGCTTTCCTGCCCAACTACGGCGTTTTTGATGAATACCGTTATTTCCAGCGGGGAACGGTTTTCCCGGTCTATAGTATGGATGGTATAAAAATCGGTGTAACTATTTGTGAAGATATATGGTATCCCGATGGTCCGGCACTGTACCAGACTCTCGGCGGTGACGCCGGGGTAGTAATCAATATCAATGCGTCACCGTATCATGCGAACAAACAGGTCATGCGTGAGCGCATGCTCGCCACGAGGGCACAGGACAATGCAGCTATCGTCGTTTATGTGAATATGGTGGGCGGACAGGACGAACTTGTGTTTGACGGCGGCAGTGTAATCTTTTCCGAAACCGGAGAACTTCTCGCAAGGGCACACCAATTCGAAGAAGAGATGCTCATCGCAGACATAGATATCAGCAGTGTCCTGAGGACACGTCTGCGCGACCCGAGAAGGAGGGAGGACAAGCTTTCCTTCGATCCTGAGACGATAATAAAAGAATACCGACTCAGTTCAAAACTCAAGGCTCAAAATACAAAACTCAAAATGAAGCGAACCGTACACAGCTTACTCGGGCAGGAAGAGGAATTGTACACGGCATTGGTTACCGGGACGAGGGATTATTTGTCCAAAAACGGTTTCCAAAAAGCGGTCATAGGGCTGAGCGGCGGTATAGATTCCTCCCTGGTTGCCTGCATAGCGGTAGACGCACTGGGTAAGGACAACGTCGTCGGCGTATTCATGCCGTCCATGTACAGCTCAAACGACAGCAGGGAAGATGCGTCCGAACTTGCCGGCAATCTCAGCATTACATTTAAAGAAATACCCATTACGGATGTCTATAACGCCTATGGGAAGATGTTCTCGCCTCATTTTCGGGGCAGGAAACCGGACATTACCGAGGAAAACCTTCAGGCAAGGATACGGGGGAATATCCTCATGGGACTTTCCAATAAATTTGGATGGCTCGTCCTGACAACAGGCAACAAATCTGAAATGAGTGTAGGCTATGCAACCCTCTACGGCGATATGGCAGGGGGGTATGCCGTAATAAAGGATGTGTCAAAGACACTGGTATACAAACTGGCGGAATTCAGGAACAGCATCAATACTCAAGATTCAAAATTCAAGATTCAAAATTCAAGATTAATACCGGAAAGGGTTTTTACAAAACCGCCTACAGCGGAATTGAGGCCGGATCAAAAAGATGAAGATTCGCTTCCTCCGTATTCCACCTTGGATCCGATACTCGCAATGCTTATCGAAGAAGACATGAGCGTAGACGAAGTCATTGCATCGGGTTATGACAGGCAAACGGTTTTAAAAGTCCAGCACCTCATCGATATCAGTGAGTACAAGAGAAGACAGGCCCCTCCGGGCGTCAAAGTAACCAAAAAGGCCCTGGGAAAAGACCGCAGAATGCCTATCACAAACGGGTATAAAGAGTTATAGAGTACAGGGTTGAAACGTTTGAACGCTCCGGATCATCCGACATGTTGACAATAGAAGATCTTCATACCAGCTACAACGGCATTGAAGTACTCCATGGAATAACGCTGGACGTTAAAAGCGGAGAAAAAGTTGCACTGCTCGGTGCAAACGGTGCCGGGAAAACAACAACACTTGCAAGTATCGTCGGCATTGCAAAGGAAAAAAAGGGAAAAATCACCTTCAACAATCATGATATTACGCATTTGGAAACACATGATGCGATAAAAAACGGTATCGTGCTTATACCTGAAGGAAGGCATATTTTTACAAAACTTACGGTTGAGGAGAATATCAGTATCGGTGGTTTTGATGCATCGAAACATCATAATAATATGCAGGAAACCAGAGATAAAATTTACGGCCTTTTCCCTGTTTTGAAAGACAGAAACAAACAGATGGCAGGCACACTGAGCGGTGGAGAACAACAGATGCTTGCCATAGCACGGGGGCTTATGGGCAATCCAAAACTTATGCTTCTCGATGAACCTTCGCTTGGGTTATCTCCGCTCATGGTCACAAAGATATTTAAAATCATTGACGAGATAAACAATATGGGTGTTTCTGTCTTTCAAAA
>JAMDCL010000037.1 GCA_023489065.1 Deltaproteobacteria bacterium
ATAAGGGCGAGTATTTCCCCTCTTCTGGTAGGATCGATAAGGTTTTTTTCCATAAGCCGGCTGACGATGTCATGGGAAAGTTTGCTTATTCTTTCATCACTCAAGCGGCTCATATGATAAGCTTCCTTTCTTTAATAAGCTGCTGCTTGATCATATTGAAAAGTTTGTTGTAATCCAGCTTTCCCGACTTGAGTTCCGAATCATACCTCTCCATAATGTCCTTAACCTCTTCGTTCAGTCTGTCTTCCAATTTCATATCCTCGGCAATGATGGCGTAAATGGCAAGGCTAATATCTTCCCTTTTGGCCTGTTTCTGGAGCAGATTTTTGTCCAGGATCATTTTGGACAAAAAGTCGCTTAATCCTCTCATCTCTTCACTGTTCAATTTCATTTTATTCTGCAACCCTTTCTATTTCTTTCTTCTGCAAAATTAACCCGCTTACTCGTACATTTTCTTCCAACCCGGTTTCACCTTTTTCTTGCCGCACTGCTTGCAGATACCGAATATCTCCAACCGGTGAAAAATGGGCGCAAAGCCCGTGTTACTGGATGCCTTATCTTTTAATTTTTCTATTTCTGCATCCTTAAATTCTGTGACCGAGCCGCACCGGATACAGATAAGATGGTCGTGCTGAACAGAGGGTTCGTCATTGATCTCATATCTGGTAAACCCGTCCTTAAAATCAACCTCACGGGCAAAGCCGTACCTGACGAGGAGTTTGAGTGTCCTGTAAACCGTAACGAAACCTATGCCTGCCCGGATTTTTTTTACTATTTCATAGAGTTCGTCTGCATTGAGATGCTTATTGCTTGCAACAAAGGCACGGATAATGGCATTCCTTTTTTCACTGTTTCTGAATCCTTTTTTATCAAGTTCCGAAATGATTTTATTCTGAAAAATCAACTTTCTATCCATAGTTTATCTTTTACCAGAAATATGGTGTATGTCAACTCTGTCGGTCCGCATCATGGAGGACTTCAGAACGCGGCCTGCCCTGTCCGCAGGTAATTGTTCAAAGAAAAACAATCACCGTAAACGATATTGACAGTATAGTTATTGCTTGTATTTAAATTGTTACAAACCTTAAAAGGAGGCTTTATGATTAAAAGACATTACGGGTGGCGGCCGGACGTACCGGATCAAAGGGATTTTTTGTACTCGAGGGTGGTCAGGATACCGAAAAAACTGCCGGAAATAGTGGATCTGAGGGTGCACTGTTCTGCCGTAGAGGATCAGGGTGAACTGGGAAGCTGCACTGCGAATGCACTTGCCGGAAATATCGAATTTCTTGAAAACATCAAGGCACAAGAATTCGAGGATAAAAGCAGGCTTTTCATCTATTACAACGAACGATCCCTTGAAGGACATGTGGAGGAAGACAGCGGTGCCATGCTCAGGGACGGGATTAAGGTATGTGCAAAGTACGGAGCATGTGATGAACGTCTATGGCCATATACCATAAATAAATTTGCACTTAAACCGGATAAAAAGGCATACGCGGACGGAAAGAAACATCCGATCGTATCATATCACAGGATTCTGACCATAGACGAGATGCGTACATGCATTGCGGAAGGATTTCCTTTTGTGTTTGGTTTTGCGGTTTATGAGAGCTTCGAGACACAGCGGGTCGCAAGTACCGGTGTCGTCAATATGCCCGGGAAGTCGGAAAGGATGCTCGGCGGGCATGCTGTCATGGCCGTCGGCTACGTTGATAAAGTAAAGAGGTTCATTGTGAGGAATTCATGGGGCGAAGGCTGGGGTGTGCGCGGATACTTCACGCTGCCGTACAAATACATGCAGACACTCGCCGACGACTTCTGGACCATACGGAAGTAGGCACATGCATGGTTGATTGACCAGAAGAATACATTTGCAAAACAGAAAAACGGATAAAAAGGAAAGAGTTTGAGACGTTGCGAAGTAAAACACCAATGAACTGCCTGGTATTCTTCCATGGTAGTCTGCGAAGAATCGGGGGCTTACTATTTTAAGCCCCCGAAATCTGATTGGATTCTCCGGGTTAATTCTTGTTCTTATCCACGAGCTTTTCTTTCTTAAGCCATGGCATCATTTCCCTTAACTTCTGTCCGGTCTTCTCTGCAAGATGCTCTTCGCCCTTCCTGGTCAATGCGTTGAATACGGGCCTGTTCGCTTTATTCTCGAGGATCCATTCCTTTGCAAAACTGCCGTCCTGAATTTCCTTAAGGATCGACTTCATCTCGCATTTGACTGCGTCCGATATAACTCTCGGACCACGGGTCAGGTCTCCAAACTGCGCGGTGTTGCTGACGGAGTATCTCATGTTCGACATGCCTCCTTCGTAGACAAGATCAACGATGAGTTTCATCTCGTGAATACATTCGAAATATGCCATTTCGGGTGCATAGCCGGCGTTAACGAGTGTCTCGAAACCGCCGAGCATAAGTGCTGTAACGCCGCCGCACAGGACCGCCTGCTCGCCGAACAGATCGGTTTCCGTTTCCTCTTTAAAGGTTGTTTCAATAATGCCTGCCCTGCCCGCACCGATGCCTGCGGCATAAGCAAGTCCGATCTCCTTCGTATCGCCCGACGGGTCCTGGTGTATTGCAATCAATGAGGGCACGCCCCTGCCCTTGGTGTATTCGCCTCTGACGAGATGCCCCGGACCTTTGGGAGCAACCATAAATACGTTGACATCCGGAGAAGGAAGGATCTGTCCGTAGTGTATATTAAAACCATGAGCAAACGCGAGATACGCCCCTTTCTTGAGGTTCGGTCCTATCTCGTTTTTATAAACGTCGGCCTGCAGTTCATCCGGCAGCAGGATCATGACGACATCCGCCTGTTTTACGGCATCCGCAACGCTGTAAACCTTAAATCCGGCAGCCTCGGCCTTGGCCCATGATTGACCTTCCTTCCTTCCGCCGATAATAACATTCATCTTGCTTTCCTTCAGGTTGTTGGAATGACCGAATCCCTGACTTCCGTAACCGATAATGGCTATAGTTTTACCCTTGAGCGGTTTCGTATCAATATCTTTTTCGTAATAAACTTTCATACTTCCTCCTTTTATATTTTCATTTTTACTTGCATGTTTTTGTCATTCCGCACCCCCGATCGGAGCCGAGGACAGGCTTTATGCGGAATCCATTTTCTCCTCTTTCTCCGGATTCCCATTTTCATGGGAATGACAGGAAAAACCTCTCAGGAACGGAACAATCATATTTTTATTGTTTTAGACCTTATTTGTTGTCTATAGTATTATGTTGTATTGACCGTTGCATTGCAACTTTTCCGGTCCTTACGATATCCTTTACCCCGAGCGGTTTCAAAAGATTGAGAACTGCACCAATCTTTTCTTCGTCGCCTGTGAGCTCGATGACAAAAGTATCGGGACTCACATCGACAATCTTGCCGCGGAATATATCCACCAGCCTCAGTACTTCTGTCCTGTTTTCACCGGAAGCCGATACCTTTATCAGCACCATCTCTCTTTCTACATGCCCGGTAACCGTCAGGTCAACAACCTTGATACTATTGATAAGCTTGTTCAGCTGTTTGATAATCTGCTCTATGATTTTATCTTCACCGTTGGTTACTATCGTCATCTTGGATACGGAAGGATCCAGCGTCTCTGCCACGCTCAGACTTTCTATGTTATAACCTCTGCCGCTGAACAATCCTGCAACCCTTGCAAGTACACCGAACTTATTCTCGACGGTAAGCGATATCGTATGCCTCATAATTCACCCCTATGCTAATAACATCTTTTTCAGCGAAGCCCCGGACGGCACCATCGGGTAGACGTCCTCTTCCTCTTCAACGCGAAAGTCGATCAGAACCGGAAGTTTACTCTTGAGCGCTTCCTTCAATACCGGCAGAACATCGTTTTTCTTTTCTACTGCATATCCTTTGGCGCCATACGCATCGGCAAGTTTCACAAAATCGGGTTTATGGGACATATCGGTATGCGAGTATCTCTTGCCGTAAAAAAGGCTCTGCCACTGCCTGACCATAC